>JAKQFZ010000941.1 GCA_029558215.1 Candidatus Omnitrophota bacterium | reverse complement strand
CCTTCCTTCCCGCCTCTGCTACTCTAAACTTTTTCAATCATCTGTCTCACTCTATATTGGCAGACAGGGCAGTGCCCGACGTCAATTAAAAACGTGCATCGCATTGCCTTGGATGGATTGTTACCACCTGTGATCCGTTGCGTCAGCTATTCTGCTACCAGGAAGTAGCAAACATGGGGGCGACGATGGAAAGCAGGCTCAGCAGGGCAGCACGCAAGGAACTGGTGGAGGCTGTTGGAATCAGGTATCGGGATGGGGCGCATGCTGAGAAAGCGCGAATTCTCGACGAATTCGTTGCGCTGACGGGTTATCACAGAAAGCATGCTATCCGGTTGTTGAACGCTGGAAGCAACCCAGTAACGAGAAAGCGGACACATCAAAGGGTTTACGATGAAGCCGTTCGGCAAGCTGTGATTGTGCTTTGGGAGGCGTCCGACCGTGTTTGCGGCAAACGTCTGAAGCCTCTTCTACCGATCTTGATTTCGGCCTTGGAGCGACACGGGCACATTGCCATGGACGTTGGCGTCAAGGAGCGGGTACTCGCAGCCTGCGCAGCAACCCTTGATCGGCTTCTGGCGGATACCAGAGCCTCCATCAGAGGAAGCACACGACGGACCAAACATGCCATCCCTGTCGTACGGCAAGCAGTGGCAGTACGCACCTTTGGAGACTGGAGTAACCCGATTCCTGGTTTCATGGAAATTGATCTGGTAGCCCACTCCGGAGGGAATCCCTCCGGTAGCTTCCTCAATACGTTGACGCTCACTGACATTGCGAGTGGATGGACGGAGTGCCAATGTCTTCTGTTTCGTGACGGAGTCTTGGTAGTCGAAGTTCTTTCGCAGTTGGGGACCCGAATGCCCTTTCCACTGTTGGGGATCGACACAGATAACGGTTCAGAATTCCTTAACAAGATCGTTATTGGCTATTGCAGCGACCACGGTATCGAGTTTACCCGGTCACGCCCTTGGCACAAAAATGATCAAGCATGGGTTGAGCAGAAGAACGGTTCCGTGGTACGCCGTCTGGTTGGATATGGTCGATTTGAAGGATCGGCAGCGGCTCAGATACTCAACCGGTTGTACGATGCATCAAGGCTCTTTGTGAATTTCTTCCAACCATCATCCAGACTCCTTTCGAAGACGCGAAACGGTGCTCGGGTTACAAAACACTATGATGTCCCGGC
>JAKQFZ010000930.1 GCA_029558215.1 Candidatus Omnitrophota bacterium | reverse complement strand
CCTTCATCCCGCACGCGGCGTCGCTCGGTCAGGCTTTCGCCCATTGCCGAAGCTTCTAGACTGCTGCCTCCCGTAGGAGTCTGGGCCGTATCTCAATCCCAGTGTGGCTGACCATCCTCTCAGACCAGCTACCGATCGTCGCCTTGGTAGGCCGTTACCCCACCAACTAGCTAATCGGACGCGGGCCCATCCTCAGGTGGAAGGTCCTTGCGGATCCCCTCCTTTCACCTCAAGAACATGCGATCTCGAGGTCATACGCGGTATTAGCCCCGGTTTCCCGGGGTTATCCCCCTCCTGAGGGTAGGTTGCCCACGTGTTACTCACCCGTTCGCCACTCTCACTCAAAAACCCTTGCGGGTTTCTGAGATCCCGTACGACTTGCATGCCTTATCCACGCCGCCAGCGTTCGTTCTGAGCCAGGATCAAACTCTCCAAGAAAAATCTTGACCATAGAGAAGCACTGTGGCTCGTCTATGGATTTAGGTTAAATTGACGTGATCCCGTCACACGTATTGGCTCTGCTCAATTGTCAAAGAACAGTTTTCGCTTTATGCATTCCGCCGTTTTGGCCTCTTGCCGTCAAGCGAAAGCGAATACTACGGATTCGATCTGAGGTTGTCAAGATTTTTTTTCAACTTTTCTTCAGGCTCTTTTTGATGCCCTTTTTCAACCCGAAGAAGACCCAGATCAGAGTCCTCGTAACATGTCAGGGCATTGTAATAAAACGAATTCGAATCATTTTAGTAACGCCCGCAAATCCCCTATTCATGCGCCTCTCGCAGATCGAGTCTCTCTGGCATTCGCCCCCACTGCCCTACGCTCCACACTGTTCCATCTTCAGCAACGACTACGATGCTCAGATGTTTCGTCTCCGCTGCTCTCTTCACTCTCGACTCGAAATTCTCTTCGTCTGACCAAACCATGATCGCCGTGGAGTATGCATCCGCCACAACGCCCAGTTGTGCCGTCACCGTCACACTGACGGCTCTGCGCACAGGCTCACCCGTTCGTGGGTTCAGCAGGTGATGGTAGCGGCGTCCTTCATGCTCGAAAAAAATCTGATAGTCCCCCGACGTGGCAACAGAGAGATTCTCCAACGCAAAGATATGAAAGGGTCCTGATGCGCGCGGATGCTGGATACCGATCTTCCATGGTGACGCCTTGTGCCTCATGCCTAAGGCGCAGATACTCCCTCCCGCCTGTATCAGCGCAGCGTGAAATCCGTCAGCAGCCAGAGAGGCAGCGGCACGGTCCACCGCATAGCCTTTCGCGATTGCACCAAAATCAAGAAGCATCCCGGGTTTCAAAAAATGAACTGAGCGATTCGATGCATCCATCACTACGTCCTGAAACGAGACGAGTGGAAGAGTCTGCAGTATCTCTTCCCTGTTAGGTACATGCTCATTCCCTGTCCCAATTCGCCAAAGTCTGACGAGAGGGCCAATGGTTGGATCGAATGCCCCTTGTGTCTCAGAAGCCGCCTGAACCGCATGAGAGAGGACAGACCAAAAACAATCAGAAACGGCAACAGGCTCTGTGGCTGCACGAATGTTCACATGACTCAATTCACTTTCGGGATCGTGAAAACTGCATGTGTCTTCGACCTGTCTCATCTTCTCAATTGCTCGATCAATGGCCTTCTCGGCAGCCTGCGTGTCGTCACTGACAACCGCAATCCGTACCCAGGTTCCAAGCAGAAGCGCATCGCGCATCACGGGTCTCTTGCCGTCCATGTCGCAGCCGATCATGAACAGTGCAGAGAGGACACCGATGGTCAGGAACGAAATCGGAGCCTTCATCAAAACCACCCAGTACTTCAGCCGCCTCGGCGGCTGGTAAATGCAGAGATAGTCCACCTCTATGCTCTTCCCTTCAAGAGCATCCGAGGGTGCTTGATCTCTTCTCATGCAAAACCGGCTGTGTCAACAGAAGGGATCAGTCAAGACAAATACATTTGCACCTCGACAGCATTCGCGGTACTGTTTGGATATGAACCAAGGCTTTGTCCTCAGGGCGCTATCGTCCTTTGGGGATTTGCCTTTCGGTAGTTCTGAATCGAGAGTGAGCGGGTTCATCGAAGAGAGACTGCGTCTCCTGAACAACTCGTTTATCGCTATTGGAGTTGTCTCGTCGCTGCTCGAGCGCTCTGGCAGCTTGGTTTCATTGCCACTACAAGGCATTAAGGAGGATCTAGTCATGAGTTTGGGGACAAGAATCGGAATCGGCTTCGCCTGTTTGATTCTCATCGCAGCCGCTCTGGGAACCATTGCCGTCTGGAACATGACCAACGTGGAGGAGCATGCGAGAGAGCTCTCAACAGAGGACATTCCAATGGTGGCGCTGGGGAATAACGTTGAGAGACACTCCCTGAAGACCATGTTCGCCATGCGGGGCTATATGTATACGGGAAACGAGGTCTTCTGGACTGAAGGACAGAAGGAGCTTCAGGACGTGCGTAAGTACCTGGAAGATATTCGGAAGTTGGCGGAGAAGTCCACCGATCAGCAGTCTGCGCTTGCGGCAGCCAAGCAGATGAAAGACGATGCGGAGCACTACAGCCGGCTTGCGACCGATACCCAAGGCACTATCGTCAGGCTCAGCGAACTGCACACGCTCATGGACGAGCAGTCTGCGCTCTATCAGCAAGAGGCGGCAGCCTACCTGAAAACTATGGGTGATACACTCATCTCCGAAATTGTGGAAGGCAAAGAGATGTCCACCTTGATCGAGCGATTCAGCAAGGTGATATGGGGCAACGAGATCATTGCTCTTGGCAACGAGGTGCACATCGCCTCTCTCCAGGCGGAAGCGCGAAGAGATCCAAAGACAATCCAGGAGGCACTGCCTGTTTTCGACAAGATGGAGAAACTCTTGGACGAAGTCGAAGCCTTAACGCGCCAAGAGGCAAACCGGAGACAGTTGGAGAAGATCCGAGCGGCCGCCAGACAGTATAAACAGGCGATGCTCGACACGCTACAGGCTTGGGATGAGCAGACCAAGCTCAATGAGGACCGTGGCAAGGTGGTCAACAATGTGCTTGCGGGCGCTGAGAAGATCGCCCAGGATGGAATGAAGGCCTGTACGCTCGTCGCTGACGAGGCGGTAGCTTCACTGCATCGTTCCTCAACCATCATGATCTCCGGATTGGTTGTGGCCTTGATTGTCGGTGTCCTTATGGCTGTGTTCATCACTCGCTCCATCACCAAGCCCATCAATGCCGTCATCGAGTCATTGCGGGCTGGAGCAAACCAAGTCAGCGCTGCCTCTGGCCAGGTTTCTGAATCCAGCCAACAGATGGCAGAAGGGGCGAGTGAACAGGCATCTAGCCTCGAAGAGACTTCCTCATCTCTGGAGGAAATGGCTTCCATGACGCGACAGAACGCGGACAGTGCCAACCAGTGTAACTCCCTGATGGGTGAAGCCAAGCAGGTCGTTGGTGAGATGGCGCATGCAATGGAAGATATGTCATCGGCAATCCAGAAGATTAAGACGTCGTCAAACGAAACTGCCAAGATCATCAAGACTATTGATGAGATCGCATTTCAGACAAACCTGCTCGCTCTCAACGCAGCAGTTGAGGCAGCGCGTGCCGGTGAGGCGGGCAAAGGCTTTGCTGTTGTCGCTGAAGAGGTCCGCAACCTGGCACGCCGGAGTGCCGAAGCGGCCAAGCAGACCGCAGCGCTGCTTGAGGAATCTCAGAAGAACTCCGAGTCGGGCGTGACCGTTGCGGGACGAGTCAACGACGCTTTGGGAAAGACGGTCAACAATGCGGGAAAAGTCGCTCAGTTGATCTCAGAGATTATGGCGGCAAGCAACGAGCAGGCACAGGGGATTGACCAGATCAACACCGCCGTCTCGCAGATGGACAAAGTCACCCAGTCCAATGCTGCCAATGCTGAGGAATCCGCATCCGCCAGCGAAGAGCTGAATGCACAAGCAGGACAGCTAAACGATTTGGTGAATCAGTTGGTACGAATCGTCAGCGGGGCGCATACAACGGATTCTGCCCGGGACACTCTGTCCGTGCAACGTGAAGCAGACGAGCCAACCAGGAACGTGCAGTTGACTCGCCAACAAGCAACCATTCCTGCGCCTCATCCCGTGCGCAAGGCTCTCCCTGGCAAGGAGAAGAAGATCGTCAAACCGGAAGACGTCATCCCATTAGATGATAGTGACTTGAAGGATTTCTGAATCTGTTCGGCGCGCTGGCGGAAGGCATCACCTGTCCGCCAGCGCGCCATCAAAAACAGAAGTGTGATACGTTTCTTTCTGGGAACAGAACACCACTTGGGGATAAGTGTTTCGGAGTTTTCCCTCACCTCGGGGAGCTCAGATAGGATGTCGCCTATGGCACGACAGTGTGATCATGAACACTACACCAATACCTTTCTCACTCAAGGCGTTTGTTCATAGCTAACTGTACAATTTGATTTTATGTCCAATGCAAAAGACATGACATCCATGGTATCTATCTTGCTAGAGAACCTTCGTCTGTTTACCCTGACGTTTGTCTGAAGACAAACGATGAGTAAAGATCTGAGCAGGCCATTACCTGCAGGCATTTGGGCAATACCCATTCCCTTGCTCTGCAAATGACACGCCGCTGCTGGACTGCGTGTCATTAGAGGCAAACGTGACAACCGCGACAAAGGAGGAAGTATTTCGAGAGGAATGTAGATGTGAGGTGGTGGTTGATGGATGCTGGGGTACATCTGAACAGACTTGACTTGCCTCTGGCGAAGTCAGGTCTTCTGAGCCCCAGAGAACGGAAGCGATCGAGAAAGCGATATCTTAGAGGAGGAGGAGTATGAGGAAGTATTCATGTCACATAGTTGGTCTGGCGGTTCTGTTTGTGTGTTGTGGTGCTGCGTTTGCAGAGGGTTCTTCGACCGAGGAGAAGCTGATGCAGATCATCTCGCAGCAGAACGAGAAGATCGATGCGCTTCTGAAGCGCGTGGAGGAATTGGAGAGGAAACAGGAGACGGACACGGCGCAGTCGGCCACGGCGGCTGCCAAGAATGAAGAACTGGCAGCCAAAGTCGAGTCCATCGAATCGAGCATGAAGAAGTTTGACTCGCTTGACCTGAAGCCGGTCGAGTGGGCGAAGAATATCTCTTTCTCCGGCGACTTTCGCTATCGGTTCCAGTTTACGGACGAGAAGGAGAACGACAATCGAAACGAACATCGAGTGCGCGTCCGAATTGGTCTGAAGAGCAATATCTCCGATGACCTGGATGCGACTATTCGAATCGCGACGGGCAGCAGCGCAGACGGCACCTCGACCATGCAAACGCTGGACGGCGCGTTTAACAAAAAGAACATCTGGTTGGATCTGGCTTATCTGGACTGGCATCCGTCTGAGGTTCCAGGGCTGAACCTGATGGCAGGAAAGATGGCAAATCCCTTCTTCCTGGCGGGTGGGAATGACTTGCTCTTGGATAGCGACATTAACCCGGAAGGAATTGCGGCAAAGTATCTGATGCAGTGTGATCCCGTTGAGTTGTTTGCCAACTTGGGCGGCTTCTGGCTCGATGAGCGATTCTCCAACACTGAAACCAATGCCGACTCAGCGCTCTGGGGCGCCCAGGGTGGTGTCAAATACAGCGTCAATTCCGATGTGAAACTCATTGGCGGTCTGAGTATCTACGACTTCACCAATCTCAAGGATGAGCCGGTGCTTGGCAGCGCAAAGGGCAATACGGTCTACAAGATTGGCACAACCAGCTACTATCCGGAAGACTTCACCATCATCGAGTGCTTCGCGGAACTGGATTTCAAGGTGGCGGATCTGCCAGCTGCGCTCTTTGGCAACTACCTGAAGAACACCCAGTTTGACTCCAACAACGACGCTTTTCTTGTTGGGTTTTCACTCGGCAAATGCAAAGACCCAGGTTCCTGGGAGTTTGCATATAACTACCGCCGTATCGAAAGCGATGCCATTATTGGGGCTCTTGCTGACGGGGATTTCTGCGGTGGCAGCACCGACGGAGAAGGTCACAAGTTTGCCGTTGGCTACCAGTTGACAAAACCGATCAGGCTCAATGCCGCTTACTTCTATGACGACAAGAACTTCGGCGATGAGCGTGCCTTCCACCGTGGGCAGTTTGACATCAACTACAAGCTCTAGTGGGGCTACGCTCCGCTCTGTGTAGAGGCGCCTTCTTCAAAAGGGAAGGCGCCTATCTCCCCGACGGCGTCAACTGGATGTTATCGCTGTAGTGACTCGACACTTCGGTCAAGTCAATCAGGCGATCTACTGGCTCGTATCCTTGCGCTTCGATCAGAAGTCGGTATTTCCCCTTGGGAACATTCCCGATAAGCCTGCTGCCAAGCACAAAAACGGTGTCCTTGAGATCATCGCCGTCTTCATTGAGAAGTCGTGCCGTAACATTCGCCACGAGCGTCCCATCGGGTTCCACGAAGGTGATCACCAACCCGATGGCCCCTCGTTCCAGCGCGAAGTCCAGCGTCGTCGTCTGCTTGGCCTGAATCTCGACCCCGCGGACAACCTGCGGAGCGTACTGTGGCGACTGTCCCTCAAATGCTACAATGTCATAGACACCGGGACTGATCCCGTCCACACGGTAGCGTCCTTGCTGTTGGGTCATCGTGTAGAGCGAATCGAGATTGCTTGCCACGATAGTGCCTTTTGAATCTTTGACCTGCACCATCGCCATGACCGCATTTCCTGTTTCCGCGTCATGAACTTCGCCCTGAAGCACGCCATATCCGCCAAGCTGAATCTCGATGCCTTGGACGGATCGGCCTTCCTCGACTTGGACGTTCAGAGTCTCCTGGCCGAAGCCCTGTGCTCTGGCAATAAGCTTGTACTGGTTTGCCGGAACCTGCTCGATCTCGAAACGTCCTTCGGCATTCGTTGTGTCGGTGAATCCCCCGAACATCTGTGCCATCTGTTCGGCGTATCCTCCTTCTTCAGGAACCAGCGAGATAGAGGCATTTCGAACGGGCGACTGATCGGTGGCGCTGATGACAACGCCTGCGACAACCGATTCCGGATAGGCCAGATTGACCTCATAGGCACCAGCACTCTCCGGGATGTCAATCTGCTTCTTGGTCAAAGCCTGAATGCCGAGCATCCCCTCTGAAAGCATCACGAAGTAGTGTCCTTTCTCAAGCCCCTGAACCTGGTAGTAACCGCGCTGGTCGGTAACGGCGTTTGCATTGAAATCAAAACCAAAAGGCATGTCACTCACACGAATGGCAACCTTGGCCGCCGATACCGGCTCTCCACGCCGTGTCACCACACCGTAGACCATGGCTCCCTGCGCGCCGAAGTTGACAACCGTGGTTTCCCCTTCCTTGACGACGGCGGTCTTGGTGGAGACACCCGGCCTGTTAAAGAACATCTGCGTGAAATCCCCTAACATCACGGAATAACTGGAAGGCTCCAAACCGGTGATGCGGAAGCATCCCTTCTCATCAGTGATCGCTTTGACAGAGATCCCCCGCTCCATAACCATCGCCGTCACCAGTTGTCCCGAGAGTCCTTTGCCGTCCTCTCCATAGACATAGCCTTCGATGGCTCCACCTGCGGTCAGACTGATGATCACAGAAGCGCTCTCCTCACCGTCAACAACACGGAGACTCTGGCTTCGCGCCGGTGCATAGTCCGGATGACTGACCAGCAGGATCGCCTCTCCCGGGTTGAGATTTCCGAGCTCGAAATAACCACCACTGTCTGTGAGAACAGAGCGTTCGTCGGAATCCGTGATGCCGAGCAGCGCCAATCCGGGGTTACCACCCGTCCGGTCGAGAGTGACCTTGGCACCCCCTACCGGTTCTTCATCCTGACCCGTCACGACGATACCGGTGATACTTCCACCACTTCCAATCTCGATCTCGATATTTGCTGTCGTCTTTCCCTCTTCCACTTCGACACGTTCTGCGGTTCCATTGGCATAACCCGTCACCCGAACCGTGAGTTCATAGCGATCTGCGGCCAAGTTCTCCACAAGGAAATCCCCTCTGGGCGAGTAATAGTCGGTACCCTTGTTGCCTTGAAGCCATCGAGTGCCGTCCATGGGATTCTGCGTCTGGGGAGTACAGAGAAGGGAGAAACGAGTCACCGGTCTCTTGTCCGTCTTCAAGATGACCCGCCCCGAGATTGCACCCAGACCTTTGAGCGTGATGGTCAGATTCTCTTGCGGAGCATCGGCGCTCACCGTGGTGGCACCGTAACGACCGGTGGCGGAAATGTTGAGCAGATACTTTCCTGGATCGATCTTCTCGATCTTGAATCTGCCCTGCTGATCGGTCCTATGCCAGCCGATATTGCCCTCAAATCCTCGCCGCAAAGAAGCCGGTGTCAGCTGAATCTGAACGTTGGGGACAGGCTTGCCGGCAGAGTTGACCACAACGCCACGTATATACGAGTTCTTTTCTTCCTTGTCCGGTTCAGGTGTTTCTTCCGCTGTCGTTTCCTGTTCATCGTCGATCTTCAGTTTGAATTGGAAATCAACATCCGTTGTCTCTTGACCTTCCCGCACCAAAACCGTCTTGATCATCTGCATGATCTGGTTGAAATCAGGCCGTCCTACGCGTTCGGAAGGAGGCTCGCACATCACCGTGACCTGGCCTTCGGGAACATGCTCGATGCGATAGAAGCCCAGTTCATTGGTCTTGGAAATGCCGGCACCTACGCGATCCATTTCAAAAATCGTGCTGCCGGCGCGAACAGCGATGCCTTCCAGAGGCTCTCCCGAAGCATCTGTCACCTTGCCGGAAATCGAGCCGCCAAGCGCAAAGACAAGATTGAAGTCGTGCCTTTCCTCACCCTTCTTCAGTGCAAAGGGTTCACTCTTGGCGGGTGCATATCCTGTCGCGGACCCATGGAGCACATAGTCTTGTCCCTCTTCCAAACCATCAATAAGGTAGAAGCCGGTCGCATCGGACACCGATTCCGGATGATTGAAACCCATTCCGAGAAAACCAGACTTCTTGATCTCAACTCGGGCTCCCGAGATTCCAGACCCTTCCGGACCCAGAACAATTCCGGAAATCTTGCCCCCCAACAGAACGCGAAACTCAAGATCGGTGACATCCTCATCACCGACCACCACCTGCCGGGAATCAGATTTCGGAATATATCCCGATGGTGCGTTCAGATTCACCGTAGCCAGACCGGACGGCACACGCTCAAACTCAAACTCTCCGATCGCGGATGATGTGGCACTTCGCGTCATTCCGTAATGGCTCAACTGACATTTCAGATTGGCACCTGCCACAGGCTGATCGTCTGCATGCGTTTCAGCCAGCACACGACCTGAAATACGAACACCCTTCTTGAGAACAAAATCGAGTGGTGTTTCCTTCCCCGCAAGAATCTCGATTTCCTTCTGAACGTCACTGAACATTTCGGTCGTGCTGGCAACTGCGTCATAAGTTCCCGGCTCGAGTCCCTGCAGAAGATGGGAACCTTTTTCATCCGTGATAACTTGCAGGTTTCCTCGTTTTGCCCAGTCGTCCAAAGCCGTCTTTGGTGTCAGCTCGACGGTAGCGCCCGATACCACTTCCCCATTCTCAAGGCGCACAGAGCCCGTCAGCGACCCACCCTTCTCAAGAACGATAACAACGTTCTCGGAGCCCGTCGTCACGTCCGCCAACCGGGTTGTCATGAAGCCTTGCGTCACAGATCGAATCTGTGCCTTCCCCTGCTCGAGGTCGTCAAGAGAGAAGCGTCCTCGATCATCGGACAGCGTCCTCATGCTCTTCTTCGCCGTCTTGGCCTTGCCTTCTCGAACCAGGTCAGTCATCTCCACTCGAGCACCCTTGACTGGAGCGCTCGCGGAGTTCAGCACAACACCTGAAATGGACTGCGCCTTGGAAAGCACGACATTCGAGACAGTTTGATTGCCCAAAGTGAGCGTCTCTTTCTTCTCGTGCTTCAGGTAGCCGGAACACTGCACCAGAAGTGTAGCTTCCCCATCCTCAAGACCCATGAAACTGAACTCTCCATCTGCGTCAGAGTGCCTGGTCTCAGAGCTGAGCGCATGAGGAGCGGTGAGCGTAACAGAAGCAGAAACAATCGGGTTGTGCGTCTCCTCATCGGTCACCGTGCCGCTGAGACCGCCTCCTTCAACCATTTCGATCTTGAGGCTGCTCATTTGTTCGCCGATTCCCAAATCGAAAGTACTGCTGCCTTTGACAGATACTCCAACACGGTTCCCCTGTCGCCCATGTATCGAGTACTTCCCAGCCCTCAAACCCTGAAAACTAAAAATCCCCTTCGTGTCCGTTGAAAGACTGAAATCCCGGGCTCCCGGCTGGAACGACTCAAGGCCAAAACGGTTCAGAAATCCTGGATGAATCTCACGGTAGTCTGTCTTCAAAGGTAGCCCTTCTTCCAGATTGTCCTGTTCGTCGTGCAACATGAGCGTCATCGTGACATCCTGCACCGGACGGTTGGACTGAAGAACTGTTCCAGACACCGAGGAACCTTTGAACAGCAGGAAGTCAATGGATCGCGTTCCAGGGATCACGTCCGTTTTGCGCTGTTCGGCATAGCCAGTGGCGTCCGCGACAAGGCTGTACCTTTCACCAGGAATGAGTGCTGTGATTTCATAGCAACCCGATGCATCTGCTATCGTGTGAAGAGGAACGCGGTCGAGCGCATCGCCGGACTTGTTCCAATCCGCTCGGAAAGCCCAAACGAAGGCACCTGGAACTGGGACTCCCGTTCCGTTCTCCTTCACCTGTCCGGAGACGAATAGTCCCTTGGAAAGGACTATTGGCTCAAGGCTCTGCGCCGGGGTCTCTTTGGCGAGAAGACCCTTGACGAAAGACCGACGGTATCTTGGCGACTCGACGGCAAGCAGAAAGCGCCCCGAAGGAAGA
>JAKQFZ010000929.1 GCA_029558215.1 Candidatus Omnitrophota bacterium | reverse complement strand
TCATCGAAGTCGTTCTTTAATACGGTCATTCCGCCATCTGCCAGCGTTACAAACTGCCGAAACAGGGGACTGAAGTTGAGGTCGAATTGCGAGTCTACTGGAATGAGAAAGACCGAATGCTGAAACTGTCCGTCCCGACTTTGGCGAAAGATGCCCGATTCCTTGGGCAGGTCGCCTATGGTGTTGCCGATCTGATGACCAACGGCAACGAGATGGTTGCCCAGAAATGGGTTGCCATCGTTTCGGACACTGAAGACAAGGCCGTGACGTGCGTCAATGATGGAGTCCATGGATCGGACTTCTCCACAGATGGGCTTCGCATGACGCTGCTGCGTTCTCCAGGGTATTCGGCACATCCACTTGGTGATCGAACCATCGTGCCTCAAGACAGGTTTACGCCGCGCATTGATCAGGGTGAGCGCTTTTTCCGGTTCTGGATCAACGCCGGTTCGGTTCGACAGCGCCTTGATGCCGTGGATCGGGAAGCCTTGGCACACAATGAAAACCCCTTTGCGCTCTCTTTCTATCCGTCAGGCTCAGGCTCCAGACCGCTTGCCGGTGTGACGCTGAGCGATCCGGTCGTGCAGATGGGAGCCGTCAAGAAGGCCGAAGATGGCAACAGTCTGATCGTTCGCCTGTTTGAGCCGACAGGAAATCCCCGCTCGACAACGCTCTCGGTGAAGACCCTCGGATTGAAGAAGACCCTCCGTTTCAAGGGTTTCGAGATTAGGTCGTTCAGAGTTGATCTTCGCGGAAAGTCGTTTGAGGAAGTGGATATTCTGGAGCATCCCATTGAACTTTGAAGATGGTCTCAGACTGGCTCAACACATCGTTTTCAAACGAATTGGAGGAGTGTTTGCTATGAAAAGGACTCGATCGCTGTTTACAGTTGTGTTCCTGTTTTTCTTCCAGATCTGCGTTGCAGCGGAAGAAATCTCCGTTCAGGCTGACAAGCCCTTCTCTCCTGATGAAGGAAGGTTGAACGGTCTTCATATTGCCGTGGATGCCGCCGAGCAGGATATGGCAGCAGATATCGGAAGTCCCGCTTCACCTCAAGCATACACCCCCAACGATTGGAACATACTCACCACAGTACATCTGCGTCGCTATGCCCGACAGTCCGGCGCGCGAGCAACGCTCTTGCGGCGAGAGAATTCCAGTCCCGTCTCGAACCTATCAACCCGACGTGCAGAGCGAGCTGCCACCGTAAATGAGGCAAGTCCACACCTGGTTCTCTCAGTCGCCCACGCGCCACTGGTGTCAGGTTCCGCATCTATCATCCTTCGCTCGAATATCGAAGAGCCACTTGCTGCACTCGAACTGCGGCTGGCAGAGTCCCTAAAGCGTTCTCTTGAGAAACAGATATCAACAATGGTTCAAATTGAATCGCGGTCAGCTGAACCGGATTCGCGCCCCGCCAGTGTGATTCCTTCATTGTGTGTGCAATTCGATCCACAAGGGGACGTCTCATGGCGTGGTTCGATGCAGTCGGCACAAGGAGCACGCGACGAGGCAATTATCATCTACCAGGCGCTTGTTGAAACGTGGGCAGATCAGCAGTCAGACTTGAGCGCATGGCGGAAGACTCACTTCCCCGATGCAGAGGATTCTACCGAAAGGCCGAGACGCCAGTCCTGGCGTCATGAAGGTCCCGAGGAAACCGGCAGAGGAGCTTGGCAGTTCGAGCAACCACCGCAGACTCGCCAACAGGCACAGATGCTTATCAACTCCTACCGTCAGAGTCTCTCCGACACAACGTTTTTCCATCTGGAAGCGACAGCAGAGAAAAGCGACACCGGCTGGATTCTCAGAGGATCAGCCAACTATCCACGTCTCAAAGATACGGTCGAAAAGATGCTGCAAGGAGTTGGTTGTTCACCCATTGATAACCAGATCGAGATGCTGCCTTCCCCTGATTTGGGGGAACTGCTTTACGGACTGGTGATTGTCCCGACGGCATTTTCCTGGGGTGAGCCGCGCGAGGGCGCGAATGTTCAGACACAACTTCTCATTGGAGACTGGGTCTTTCTCCTGAAGGAGGATTCGGAGCGCGGTTTTCTCTACGTCCACGGTTCGGACGGCTACCTCGGATGGGTCAAGAGTGACGCCATCGCGAGGATAGACGACAAGGCTTTTCTACAGTGGCGCGATACAAAAAAGGCAACCGTGATCAAAGATTCAATCGTCGAGGGACTAAGGCTTCCGGCGGGAGCATGCTTGCCTTTGCCAGAGAATCAGGGAGGGTTTCTAACCAGGATTCTTGTCCCAACAGATGAGCAAGGCGCAACCCGAGCCGTCTCCATAGTCAGCGACAGGCTCCTCTTTCCAGTAAACCTGTCTCCCGGAAGGAGTGCTGCAATGCGTGCGCTGGACTACCTTGCCACGCCCTACGTTTTTGGCGGCAGAAGCCGACTGGGTATTGACTGCTCCGGTCTGACAGGTATTGCCTATTCCTCACTGGGTCTGGTTCTTCCCCGAGATGCGCGTCAGCAGATTCTGGTTGGCCAACTTGTAGCAACACCGTGGTCACCCAAATCCTTACAGGCTGGGGATCTCATCTTCTTCTGCAATGAACCTGGTCGGGTAACTCACACGGGAATGTCCTTGGGCGGACTGCGCGTTGTCCATGCTTCTGATCCGGAAGTCCAGGTGACGAGTTTCGATCCGACCGACCCTCTCTACAAAGAGGAACTGCTGGAGCGCTTTGCCTTTGCGCGACGACCCATGCCGTGATGACAAGCCGACGAGACGACTGACATTGTTCTAATCTCTCATCGCTTTCATACAAGCGTCAATGGCTTTAGCCGCTTGGAGTGCATCCACATTGAGTTCAGACTCCGGCCTCTCCCCCAGAATAGCCGGTGGCACATCGGGTCCATACCAGGTTGTGCAAAGATGCCCAATGATCTTGTCTGAATTCTGTGTACGAGCATAGTTGAGATACTGCAGGGCAGCCTCGGAGTCCTTCCAACTGGAAGGCAGAACCCGAAAACCCTTCTCAATGAAAAGGTCTATCGAAGGATAGGCGTCCATGGACTTGTAGTGCCAGTCGCAGATAATGATGTCTTTGGGGATCAGGTCAATGGCAGGCCACGTGTTGTTCATGCTGCCCTCCCATTCGTCGTAGCCCATTGCTGTCGCGTAGACCAGACGGTCGCCCCACATCAGCATGGTCAGTCCCTTGTCTCGGACGATGTGTTCATGGAGACGCTTCACTTCGTCGGCATAGAGAATTGCCGGATCCTTGCCCTTGCAGCGAGAGCATTTCTCATTGGCGATGATGAAGACCTCATCCATACCCACATGAAATGTGTCCGCCTGAAAGGCATCTA
>JAKQFZ010001255.1 GCA_029558215.1 Candidatus Omnitrophota bacterium | reverse complement strand
ACAGTTACAGTGCCAGCGTTCGAATATGTGGCACTGGAAGGGTTCTGACAGAGGAAAGATGCCGATCTTCCAAAGCCCCACTGCTCAATTGACGCATCTCGTCAATTGACCCTATTCCCTGCCATAGGTCGAGACAATGTCACGAAGGCTTGACAACGAGCGGGAGAGGCATACGATATGATTCAGAATTCGTGAGGTGCAGCCCAAAGTTTCTGAAGAGAAAACGCAAGCACTTTTCCTGGATGAAAGGAAGGAGACTCATGAAATCATCAGTTGCAGTTGCCATGATCGTCTGCGGAACGATTCTGATCGCGATGCCGTACATTCACAACATGATTGCCATGCAGCAGGTTGCGGCTGCCTTTGCTGAAGAGGAACGCTCCGATCTCATAGCCACCGTTACGGGCAACAACACCTTTGCTCTTGACCTGTACTCAATCCTCAGGAAGGAGGAAGGAAACCTTTTCTTCTCGCCATACAGTCTTTCGTCGGCACTAGCCATGACATACGCAGGCGCGAGAGGCGACACAGCTGCGGAGATCGCTAAGGTTCTGCACTTCACTCAAGGCTCGGATGGGATGCATCCGGCTCTTGCCGATCTCAATAAGGTCTTTGACACGATTCAGAAGGCAGGGCATGTGCGGTTGCACATCGCTAACTCTCTCTGGCCCCAGAAAGACCACCCATTTCAGCCGGATTATCTCACGCTTCTCAAAGAGCACTATGGTGCATCCATAACGCCGGTGGACTACGTCACAGCAACGGAACAAGCCCGCGAGAAAATCAACAAGTGGGTTGAAGTCAAGACAAAGGAAAAGATCACGAATCTTATTCCCCCGGGCGTTCTGAACCATCTCACCCGCCTCGTGCTGGTTAACGCGATCTACTTCAAAGGGGACTGGAAAAGCCAGTTCGATCCGATCAATACCAGGGAATCTGAGTTCACCGTTTCGAAGCATGACGAGGTTAAAGTCTCCATGATGCATCAGAAGGGTCGGTTTGGATATGGGGAAACTAGTGGTGCCCAACTGCTGGAACTCCCTTACTTGGGGAGCGATCTATCCATGGTGGTGATTCTGCCTCAGACAGTGGATCATCTCCCTGAGATTGAGCGTCAGCTGACTGAGGCTAATCTGCATCTGTGGCTTTCAAGTCTTTCTAAGCAGGAAGTTCTCGTCTGGTTGCCAAAGTTCAAGGTCACTTGGGGCGTGTTCAGTCTCAAAGAGCCACTACAGTACCTCGGAATGCGGAAGGCATTCGACCCCTTGGGTGCCGATTTCTCCGGGATGGACGGCACAAGGGAACTCTTCATCACTCAGGTACTCCACAAGGCATTTGTGGAAGTCAACGAAGAGGGGACAGAGGCAGCCGCTGCGACCGCTGCGGTGGTCGGGCGTACCATGGCTCTGCATAGAACACAAACATTTAAGGCCGATCACCCCTTCCTGTTTCTTATTCGTGACAACGTGACCGGAAGCATTTTGTTCCTCGGTAGAGTCCTGAATCCAAGCAAGAATTGAGCGAATATCAAGAAAGCCCGTCTACAGAACGGTATTTGATAGACAGAGAGGACAAGGGACCCGCGCCAATCTCACTCAAGCCTGCATCACAAGGCTGCTCAAGTGGCAGAGAAAGCCAAGAAGGCTGGAGAGAAACCGGCAGATCAGTGATCAGATGCCGACATGAGGCATGGGGTAGCTCGAGAGCAAGGGCTTATTCACCAAAGGTGTTTGTTAGCGAAAGCGCGGCCGGATCCGGATTTCAGGTAACGCTCAAATTCAGATGCGCGTTGATCGTCATCGAACCGGATTGCGGTTACAATGCGCCACGGCGCATATTTGGACGTATGGGGTGAGCCTCCTTGGTTGTGAG
>JAKQFZ010000910.1 GCA_029558215.1 Candidatus Omnitrophota bacterium | reverse complement strand
AGCCGCGTCCCAGGACTTGGGAGACGAGGGATATGGAGTCGCCACCAAGGGGCGGAGGCTCTTTCTTTGGGGAGGAAGAACACGAGGCGTGATCAACGCAGTGTTTGCGCTGCTGGAAGAGGATCTCGACTGTCGCTGGTATACCAAAGATCACTTCCGAATTCCCAAGCGGGAGCATCTTGTCTTCTCACCAGTTCAACGTACCTACAATCCGAGGCTGAAATTGCGGGATCCCTTCTACTTTGTCTCCTTCGATGCGGAGTGGTCTTTTCGCAACAGAACGAACGCTCCCAGTGCCCTGGTTCCAGAAGAATGGGGAGGACGCATGGACTATGGAGAGTGGTTTGTGCATACCTTCAACGCATTGGTTCCGCCTGCAAAGTACTTCGCTGAGCATCCCGAATACTTCATGCTTGACGCTGCGGGCAATCGGAGCACCCAACAACTATGCACGACTCATCCGGATGTGGTTCGGTTGGTTATCGAACGGGTGAGAGACTATCTGTGCCGCAATCCCAATGTTGAGATCGTTAGCGTTTCCAAGAACGATGGCGGGCAAACCTGTTTGTGTGAAAGTTGCAGAGCGCTCGATGATGTGGAAGGCACAAATATGGCGGCTCTACTCCATCTGGTCAACAAGGTCGCTGAGGCGGTTGAGTCCGATTATCCTCATGTACTGGTTTCCACTCTGGCCTACCTTGAAACTGTGGGTGTGCCCAAGACAATGAGACCGAACAAGAATGTGGTGATCAGGTTGTGCAATGATACCGTTGGTGCGTGGAGCCATCCCTTCACGCCTGGTGAGGAATGCCAGTTCGGCAACCTGATGAAGGCGTGGTCAAAGGCTCACGACAAAATCTCCATCTGGGACTACACGGTGAACTTCAGCCATTACATGGCACCAATGCCCAACATGAGAGTGATTGCCGAGAACATCAGGTTCATGGTCGAAAACAATGCCATCGGGATCATGACACAGGGTGCCTATCAAAGCCCCGGCGGAGAGCGGGACTGGATGCGCTCATGGGTCATCGGAAAACTGATGTGGGATCCTTCCCGAGACCTTCTCGAACTGATGCGTGACTTCATCTGGGGACACTATGGGGAAGCGGCAGCCGCCATCGAAGAATACAATCGGTTGCTCGAAGGTCAAGCAGAGACGTTCAAGGAATCACTGGCTCAACCACCTGGGGGAATTCGGTACGGCATGGATCATCCATTCCTTTCCAGGGAGTTTCTCAATACTGCCAACGCGATATTCGACCGCGCTGAGAAACTTGCCGAGAGTGAGGCCATCTTGCACCGCGTGCAGCAGGACAGGCTTCCGATCATGTATGTCGAGTTGTCCCGAGGACGGGAGTTACTCGGAGCGAGATACGATGGAGTGCTGGACCGTTTTGAAAAGATTGCCAGGCGAGTTGGTGTGACCCATCTCGCTGAAGACTGGAGCGGACCCGATTTCGAGTCAAAGATCAAGGCATGGCGTGGACATTGATCTAAGCGTTTTCCTGCGCTCGCGGCATTTTCTACTGTGCCCGCACAGCCTTTGTGCCATCATATCAGGGATGGAAGTCTTTCTTTTGTGGAGGGTACCGATAATGCGATTCAGGAGTCTTATGATGAACGTGTTGCTGATACTGCTTTCGCTCTGCCTCAGCCTGTCCGTGTTCCCCGTCCTGTGCCGTGCCGAGTCGCCGTCGTCGTTTTCAGTCACGACAAGCGAAGAACTCTTGGACGCGGTAAAGTCTGTTGGAGGGCGCGGAGGGATTATTCGACTTGCTCCAGGTGACTATTCCATTTCTCAGCCCATTGAGATAACGAACACCAACCAATTGACGTTTTTGGGGAGCGGTTGGAGCACTGTCATCCGAAAGAAAGGTGCTGGGGATGCCCTGCGTTTTGTTGAGAGCCATTTCTGTTTTGTCAAGGACTTGATGATCGTCGGAGAGATCGAATCTGCTTCGGGCTCTGGCATCTTCTTTACCGACTCCAGTTCCTGCACTGTGGACTCTTGTCGCATTTGTACCTTTCCTGAGAGCGGAATTCGGTTTGCGGGAAGAGAGAGTCGCCAGATGTCCTCCAATAGTGTCAACAACTGCCACTTCATCAGCAACAAGGGCGACCAACTTCACAGCCTCTACAACAACGACTTCTACATCATCGGCAATCAGTTTGGAACACATCACGGAAATCCGAATTCCGGATGTGCCCTCAACCATTCTTCCGCCGGCACTTATTCAATGAACTATCACTGGGGCAACAAGAACGCCTTTCGTCTTGACGGACGCTGTCATTTCAACCGCATCGAGAACAATCGTTTTGAAGAGAGCGTTGAGGCAGGTATGGTTCTGGGCGCTACGGATGCTGATTTTAACGTCTTCAATATCATCACAGGCAATACGATACACACAAACTCCAAGGGAAACTTCGGACTGTTTGCGGCTGTTGAGGCGTATAAATGTACGGAGACAACCTTCTGCCAGAATCAAATACTGAGTTGGGACTCCAGTTCGACAAGGCACAAAACGGGGCTTGTTATCGGGGAAGGATGCGTACACTGGATCGTCAAAGACAACATCCTTCGGCATCAGACCGAAAGGGCTCTGGTATATGATGAGAACGCAGGTCATATCGTCAAGGACAATCTGACGGACTGAGCGAAGCAATGAACTGCTAACGAGCCAGCGTGCGAGCCTGAAGAATCAGATCGGTGATCTCACAGAATCCGGCGCCGTGTTCACGTGTTGTGATCAGCGCCGGATGACATTCGATCATGTCCAGGAAGGGTCGAACGTTCGCAACGCCAAACGACAGGGGAAAGAAGGCAAACATCGGTTCATCGTTGGGGGAGTCGCCACAGAAGGCGAACCTGTCGCGGGCATCCTCCAAGTCCACTCCCAAACGCTCTTGTGCCCACAATTTGGCGGTTGTGAGTTTGTCGAAATCACCAAACCAGCCGTTGACATGAATTGAGGAGATCTTTGCATGGGCGCCCATGCGCTTGAAGATATCCTTGATCAAGCGAACCTCTTCGGCTGCCAGAGGTGTAACATCCTCCCGAAAATCTATCCCGAGATCATATTCCCGGTATGGTTGATCTGAAGCGATGGCGGCGCCAGGCACCTCTTTCAGAATCGTCTCTGCCACAAGGGCGAGCTTTTTGCGAAAGCCCTGGCGCTGTAAATCGTCGTGCAGAAAGCGCTTGTGGAGCCTCTCTCCGTCATGGTGGAAATAAAAACCACCGTTCTCTCCAACGACAGCATCAACAGGCCAGAATCGGGCGATATGATCACACCAGCCGGCGGATCTGCCCGTGACGATTACGATTCGGATTTGTGCCTCGTGAAGCCTCCAGAGCGACGCGAACGCCTCAGATGTCAGTTTCCCGTTGGTTGACAGGGTATCATCAATATCGGTGAATACGCCCTGCAAACGGGACAGCTGTTTCATCAAATCATCGGTGACGTTCATCTGCTTCCTCGAATCAAACGCAAACTCGCGTGAACATAACACACAACGATTCTGGAATCCAAGTGCAGGCTGTGATACTCTTCAGACCGTGAACACCGGTACTCTACGAGCAGAAAAGTGTGCGGGATGTATTTACATCCGCAAGTCTCTTGTCTGTGAAGGAAACACGCTTCGCTGGAGTGATACCTCTTAAGAGAGCAGGAATTCGATGGGAAGAGTTCGGTCAAATGTTACGTTGATTCGTTATACGGAAGATCCCGAACAGGTGGTAGCCTCTGCTGCGAGAATCTGCTACGCGGCCGATTCGGAAAAGGCTTTTGACGAGTTGCCAGAGAAGGCGGCGGACTTTGTGCGGATGCTTCGGAGGTTGGGGCATCTCAGCCCATACGAACACGCAGTCTTTACGTTCTATGTGGAAGGAGTGTCGCGGGCTATGTCCCACCAGATGGTTCGGCATAGGCTTGCCAGCTATTCTCAACGAAGCCAGCGCTATGTTGAACACAATGCTTTTGACTATGTCGTTCCGCCTCAACTGGAAGGGAAAGAGGTCTTCTTGGATGGCAAGAGTGTGAACGCGGTGGATTACTTTTGTGAGACGATGGACTGGATTGCCGAGAGGTATCGAGTTCTGAATGAGGCATTAGGACGCAGTGGCGAGAGCAGCAATGAAGATGCGCGATACCTGCTTCCGAATGCCTGCGAAACGAAACTGGTTGTTACCATGAACGCGCGGGAACTGTTGCATTTTTTTGAAGAACGTCTGTGTCAACGTGCTCAGTGGGAAATTCGGGATGTTGCCGAGAGAATGCTTGAACTTGTCAGAAAAGTTGCTCCGTCGCTTTTTGAGAAGTCCGGCCCAAAATGTCTTCGATATAACCGATGTACCGAAGGCAAGATGACTTGCGGGCAGTTCGACGCCGTGAAGCAACGGTACGGCGTCTGATACTATTTGCTCACGAGTTCTGGATCACTTCGGAGATAGGCTGAAATCGCCCGACCCAAATCCTGTCCAAACGCCTGGGCTGTCTCCTGATTTACTTCGACTTGACGAGCACGTGCATAGGGAATCTCAATGGTGCTGGCAAGTCTCACTTCGCTGAGATCCTGAAGCCAATTGCCAAAACTTCTGCCTGAGCCGTAGTTGGCAGCAGTGTTCCACGCTTTCCCATAGGGGAGGTAATCCTCCGCTCGGAATGGCAGAGCCCCTTGTGCCAGGGACTCGAGCAACTGCCCGAAAAGAACCTGCTGTTGTGCGATCTGTTCAGACCGTGATCCAACAAGGTAGATGACTTCATTGTGAGCGCCCCGAATGTAAGGACAGTGAAGATCCAGTCCGACACGGAGCAGACCGCCTGACCACTTTGGGACGAACTCCCTCAGTGCGCGCACTTCCGGATAGATGCTGTCAGCAGGCTCACCCAAGTAGTCCCTGTTGTGATCGTGAGGATGACGCATCTTGCCCTGGTCGCCGTCCTCCACGCCGTCCTTATCTACAAACGGAACAACGAGGAACTCTACGTTGTTGCGCAGCCAGGCGAACTCCTCGCTGTTGGAGATCACGGCCTGCATAAGACCTTGCAGGCTGTAACTTGCCATCATCTCACAGCAGTGATGGCGACATGTCAGCAGAACACGGGCAACGGGTTCCCTATGAATGCATCCGATGTGAATGCGCGCGACGGTTCTTCCCTTGCGACTTGTGCAAAGTGTTTCCGTCCTGAGGAATTGGTTCTGCCTATGATCCGTGAGAAACCGCGCCAGATGCTCTTCGAGATAGGGCATTCCAAAACTGAAACGCACCTCTCTTTCATCCAGACCGAAGGAGTAGGAGAAGGCCTTTTCTTGAATGCAGGAGTCTCCGAGCCAGCGCCAGGTCACTCCTTGATCCAAACTCACCGCCGGGCCTTCGACACCGAGGACATTGCTTTGTGTGAAGTGGAAAGTCAGTCGCCGCCCCTGCGCATTGCGAACTCGAAAGCACCAGTAGAACCAATCCCGTGTTGTGTCGCGTAAGTCTTGATGGACGAAGCAATCATCTCCTTCGATGCGTTCGACAACAATGTTTCCGCCGGGGAAATCGGCGTCAATAAGAAGAGTCTGTTCGGAAGCACCCATTGAACTCTCACAAGAAGAACCTTCCTGCTGTCTTAGGGACGCAGAAAAACAACCCACTAACGTGGAGACAAGAACCGATATCCAAAACACACCGCCGAACCCAACCGACGAGCGCAATGGTCTAGACGTCTGCTTCGCGTCCGGTCTGCGAAGATTTGTAGATCGCCAGGATCAAGTCAACGGCACTGCGTGCCTGCTCGCCAGTGACCATTGGGTCACGGTTCTCATTGACAGCGTTGACCAAGTCCTGAATCTGGATCATGTGACCGCGAATTCCAACCGCCTTTGGATCCTGAGCGATGTTGTCTGCCTCACTATTGTCGGGAGCAAGTATCTTCTCTTTCTCCTCGTCCGAGATGAGGGAACTACGCAACTCGACAATCTTCTCGCCTTCTACGCGCAGGGTTCCAAACTCACCGTGGAATTCCAGGCGGTGATTCATGCCCGGACAAACCGAAGTTGTTCCCTGAATGACGCCGAAAGCGCCACTGGCATACTTGAGAATTGCGACGGACGTGTCTTCCACTTCGATTTTTCGAACCAGCGGAGCGGCGTAGGCTGTGACCGATTTGACGGGACCCATGATCCACTGGACGAGATCTACGCAATGCACACCCTGGTTCATCAACGCCCCACCACCATCCAGTTTCCACGTGCCACGCCAGTCTGCGCTGGCATAGTATTCAGGGCTTCTGTAGTATTTCAGATAGGCATCGCCCAGAACCATCTTGCCCAGCTTCCCTGTCTGGACAATCTCACGAACCTTCATCCACAGCGGAGAGGTCCGCCGCTGGAAGATACACGCCAGCTTAACACCCTTCTCGCGACAGGTCTTGATCATCCGAGTCATGGCTGGGTCGGAGATATCGAGGGGCTTTTCGGAAAGGACGTTGACCCCATTTTCCGCGGCGCAGATGGCCATCTCGGCGTGAAGTCCACTGGGGGTGCAGATGGAGACGATGTCCAGCTTGGCTTCTGCCAACATCTTCTTGTAGTCGGTGTAAGTCTGTCCGCCGTATTCGGCTGCAAACTTCTCAACCTTTTCCGGAATGACGTCACAGCAGGCGACCAGTTCCGCACCGTCCACCAATGCCACGCTCCTGGCATGCCAGGGACCAATCACACCACAACCGATGATTCCGTACCGCAGAGACTTGCTCATTTCTTCCTCCGATAGATATTTTGAATGAACACGGCTTTCAATGGTTCTTCTATATAGCAGGGGTCGGACTGCTTCGCAAGCCCATCACCCGTCATATTCTCACCAAGCATCATTCTTCCATCGCCCCTTCGATCTCCACCCTGTCTCCGACACCTATCTCTCCAAAGTAGAGCTCGACTGCTCCGGTTCCATCGGAGTCCTGAATGTCCTTCACTTTGGCGGCAGTATCCAGATGAAACACCGTGTCTTCACGGGCCTGAAGTCTTCCCAGACGCTCTCTCGTCTCAGTGACGACGGTCGTTCCAAGCAGCTGATCTCCCCAAGGAAGCCCTGTCTGAGAAGTGAAAGACTGGCCAGACGGATCGAATTCGGTGACCTTCACTCGACCGATCAGAAGATCGCAATCCTCGAATCCGATTTCATACTTGCTCAAGCCTTTTCGGACTGAGGAGATTCGGCGCATACAGGAATGTTGATCGCTGAAGACGCGCACATATCGGCCAATCAGAGTCTCTGCTCTGGGGCGCGACTTGGGGAACGACACGGTGACCTTACGATCCTGATAGTCAACGGCAGTGACTCGGCCTACAAGCGTTTCGGGTACTTGAATCCTCCTGTCACTCAGTTGAACCTCGGTGCCACCAACTGCCATAAGGATTTTGTCCGTGCCCGAATCGGATTCGGACACTACAGCAAAGCAATCCGTGCTGAGATGTTCATCTGATTGAATCTGCTGACAGGCACTTGCTGAGACGAGGAGCCTGTGGACTCTGCCGTCAGTCAGGGTCACTTTCAAGCCAATAGGCATACACGCTGAAGCAGACTCAATGGTGTCCATCCGAACGGGAAATCGCGTTGCGTCCTGAATCAGAGGCTTTGAGATGAATGGCTCCCAGATGGTCACGAACACGCTCTCCAGGTTGTCTCCTTCACGTTGAGCAAGGACATACTTGAGCACGTCCGGAATCTTCTGCGTCGGAGAGACATAGGCATCCGCGACAATGAGACGCTGGTTTGCGTCAGGCATAATCTGCACTCGAAGAAAAGCGTCCGTTGTACCAGGAATTCTCCATTGGGCAACGCCCGTCAGTCCGATATCCCCCTTCTGTACGTTGAAGAAATGTTGATAGCCACTGCCCTTGTACCCGCCAAATCCCCCTTTGTAATCCGGTGCGGCTAAAGCGGGAACGTCGTAGAGATAACCGTATGGAACGTTCTCACCCGCCAGAGTCCCCTTTTCCTGAGCAGGAGACAAAGGCATTCCAAGCATCTCAAACTTGTCGGAAGGACCATGGACGCTCAAGTCATGAGCCGTGCCGCCGGCAACTCGGAACACGTCCACGAAATAGGAGTTCTCCTCATCCACGTCAACCTGAAGAACAGTTCTTCGGTACTGCTTTGTCTCTGAATAAGTACCTGAAGCGTCAATGTCAGCAATCTTGACACGACTGCCATCATGAAAGCGAAACACCTTGCCAGGAACGTTATTCCTCTGGGTTTTGCGATTGACGACAACCGTGTTGTGGGAAATCGTGTTCTTGCTCCAGGAGTAGATCCCAGGAACGAAATCGTTCATGAAATCGGGATAGCCCAAGTCGGGCGAGACCCGATGGCCATGCCCGTACATTTCAAACGCAAGCCGGTCAAAATGACCATGTCCCGCCTTGAGACCGTAGTAGAGCGAAAGCCCGACTGTGTTTCGTTCATTGTTCAGAATCGCCATCCCGTAGGGCTCCAAGAGACGACTTGGCAAATTCTCTCGATGGTTTGAAGCATCGCGAATCCCCTCCGCAGCAATCGGTTCCAGGAACAGGTCGTCGAAGGAGCGATAGTCGGCGCTGAAGATTTTAGAGTCTATCTGCGTTGCCGCCCAGGCGTATCTTGGATTCCTGGTTGCGCGATATGCTCGCAGGAATGGAGTTGCGTTCATTCCGCTCCAGCCTGCGTGAATGCTCCCGGAGTCGCCCACTGATGGCATGAACTGCCCCAGACAGATGAGATCCAAATGTGCATCGAGTGTCCGCAGGACTTTGGGATTCTCAAAAAGATTCACGGAAGCGAGTTGGAGCGCATCCGCAATGATGCACAGATTACTCACCCAGGTGAAACAGTAGCCGGGAGCTGTCTCGAAGGGCATTCCGTCCGCAAAAATCAGATTGTAGAGAGCATAGTTCACCCCTGCCTGCCAGGCGTTTTGGGGGGTGCCGGGATACTCCATTATCTTCTTGATGATTTTGCCAGTTGGACCATTCTGCCGAACCAGGGCTGCCAGAAGTGATGCTCGCTGGTGCATTCCCCAGTTGCCTCGAATCCGGCCATTTTCAACAGAGTCCAGTCCCTCCTCAAGCAAGTTGGCTTCGATATTGGCTCGAATCGCTTTTGCATCACGATGGTTCAGATTGACTGCATCATCGCCGAGCAGTGCCTCAAAAACACCGTCATAGGCGATGGCAAGGCTGTCTAGCGTTCCCGTCTCCCAAATGCTGTTGAGAATCTTTCCGTGATACTTGCCGCCCTTAAGTTCTCCATATCTGCTTTGGGAACAGTACTCGAAATCGGGATAACATTCTGCAATGCGGTCAAGCATGATGAGAGCCTTGCGGGCATATTTCGGATCACCGGTTAACAGATGAGAACGCGATAATTGGACGACGGCAGGTTTCCAATGCTTACCCCACATCCAGTGGCAGGCATAGCCAACAAACCAGTACTTCACTCCGTTGGGTCCCATCCAGCCTCTGCCGTCATCGGCGTATTCGCCTGTCAGCAGGCTGCGGTCCTTCATACCGGAGCGACGAAACGCCGCAAAATCGTTGCTTGGATATTCCTCGCCACCAACAGGACATTTCACAACAAACGGGCGTTCTCGGTCCAATATCCATGGATAGGTGCCGTGTTTGTAAATCTCCTTGCCGTGCACAGGGCAGCCTTCTGAAGATTCATTGAATGCGCGTGGCACCTCAGCGCCTGGAAGCATCTCGCGGAGTTCCTCATCAGACTTTGAAATCCAATACTCCGTCTCTTTGAGAATTTCGTCACGAATCTTTGCGGCGTCGGGATTGTCTGCGCAAGCCTTGCGGGCACGGTCAATCTGCTCCTGTGTGAGAAGTGTTCGGTTGGTTTTCAGAGGCCATTGGGGCGTCCGGAAACGAGCCGGTGGATACAAGGTTGATGTTGATTCCACGAGGCCTGTCTCCGAGGAATCGTCGGCAAAAACGGGCCATGTCCTGAAACCAATGAATCCCATGAGTATCAGGGCAGATAGCAGGACAAGGGTCTGAAAATGCATGTCGCTCTCCATTCGACGATCAGATGACCAGAGGCTACCTTGAGTAAGTGGATGCGTCAAGGATTTCGGAAGCCAAGGGATTGTTGTCAATGCGAGCATCTGTTAGAATCCTCTCGACATGTTTGAATCTGTTTGGAGTCGGTTGGAACAGAGAAGGGAGTTGAGCCGATGGCGGAACAATGGCGTGCGACCACTGTCCTCTGCGTGCGCCGTGGCAGTGAAGTGGCCATGGGTGGCGATGGACAGGTGACCATAGGCAGCACGGTTGTCAAGAGCAAGGCAATGAAGATTCGCAGGCTCTTCAAGAACCAGGTGATTATCGGATTTGCAGGTTCTGCTGCCGATGCCTTGACACTTTTTGACAAGTTTGAGGCGAAACTGGAGCAGTATAAGGGCAACCTGAAGCGTGCCGCGGTCGAACTGGCAA
Organism: Candidatus Omnitrophota bacterium; assembly: GCA_029558215.1. GTDB lineage: Bacteria > Hinthialibacterota > Hinthialibacteria > JAKQFZ01 > JAKQFZ01 > JAKQFZ01. The sequence continues at coordinate 3,704 of JAKQFZ010000910.1, read as the reverse complement.
AGGACTGGCGCACGGACAAAATCCTTCGCCATCTGGAAGCGCTTCTGGCGGCCGCGGATCGGGAATCATCCCTTCTGGTTTCGGGAAGCGGTGAAGTGATGGAGCCCGATGATGGCATCCTTGCCATTGGATCAGGTGGCCCCTATGCGTTGGCCGCGGCTCGGGCGCTCTTGGATCGAGAGGATCTCTCAGTCAAACAGATTGTTGAACGTGCCTTGCAGATCGCTGCGGGAATCTGTATCTATACCAATGAAGAGATTCGAGTGGAATCACTCGACGACGAGATCGAGTGAATCGGAAGGTGGTTGAGAAGACGATGACGGCTGATCAGAACAAACCAACACAAGAAGAGGAATTTGGCTGGAAGTTTCACCGTTTTCCCCTGATTGTATCCATCGTGTTGACGGCGCTGTTCTACATCGCCATTTTCATCTATGTGGCGATGGAGTAGCGGAACTCCTTGCGGGGCAAGCGAATGCCGCAGATGGATAATACGATCAGGCTGTTGTTGCCAGATTGCGACCTGGGAGAGACGTGAAGGGATTCGGTTCCGCAGGTAAGTGCCTACTATGAGAGTTTGCACATTGTTTTTCTCGATACTGGGGGTTTTTGCCATGATGGCAATGCATTGCTCTGCTGAACAGGGCGCTGCGAGATCAGAAAAGACGCTGGCGGTCTATGGGGTGAACCTTGGCAAACCGCCTTTGGAAGGCAAGACGTCTGAAGAGGCTGCTGGCTTTCTTGGGGATCTCGGAGTCAATGCAGTTTTTGGCGGCTATGACAGCGCCGAGTTTGTCGCCGCGTGCAGATCAAGGGGGATCACCGTCTACGCCAGCCTGGGAATCTTTGTCGGAGAGAACTACTGGAACTCTCATCCCGAGAGCCATCCCGTTGATGCATTGGGCAATCCGATTGAAAAAGTGCAGTGGTATGCGGGGGTCTGCCCCAACCAACCCTGGTTACGAGCTGAGAAACTCACTGCGATTGCCAAGAAAGCGGAAGAAGGTCTGGCGGATGGTGTTTGGCTGGATTTCATCCGCTATCCGGTGCATTGGGAAGATGGTGCGCCTCGTCCCAAACAGGACGAGACGTGCTTCTGTCCTGTGTGTCTTGCCAAGTTCCAGAAGGATACCGGCCTGACCTTTCCGGAGCAGATTCATTCAGCCAGCGAAACTGCGGAATACCTGCTTACGACACGGCGCGAGGAATGGTTCGATTGGCGTGCTGAGCAGATTGCGGAGTTTGTAAAAGAAGCCAGCGCCACCCTGCATCGTGCCAATCCGAAGGCGAAACTTGGACTGTTCTGTGTTCCCTGGCAGCCGCAGGACTACGACAATGCCATGCGGCGGGTTGTCGGGCAGGACTTGAAACGGTTGGCGCCGCATGTGGATGTTTTTTCGCCCATGGTGTATCACAAGTTGTGTAAACGCTCTCCTGAATGGGTTGGAGAAGTGGCGCGGTATGTGTCTGAGCAGACGGGCAAGACCGTCTGGCCGATCACACAGGCGTTCAACGAACCTACAGAAATGAGTGATGAGGAGTTCGCTCAGTCGGTTCGTTCTGGGTTGCAAGAGCCCTCCGCTGGTGTGATCCTTTTCTCGTTTGGGCACATGGAAAAGGAAGGTCGGTTTCCCAAGGTTCGGGAAGCCTTTCGTTCCGTGAGATAGAGTCTGGCAATGGGTAACGAGACGACAAGAGCGGTTCGTGTCCATGTCAAGGGACGAGTGCAGGGCGTCGGCTATCGTTACTATGCTGAACGTGTTGCCTCGCAGCTTGGGCTTGTGGGGTATGTGAAGAATCTTCGGGATGGTCGAGTTGAGGCCTATGCTGAAGGCGACCAGGAGAGTCTTGCGCAGTTTCTGAGGCTTCTGGAACGGGGGCCGATGATGTCATCTGTTGAAGATCTGGACGTTGAATGGCGGGAACCGACGGGTGAATACAAGAGTTTTGAAGTCACTTACTGACGGAGTGCATCATGGCAACGGTGCTTGTTGTAGATGACGAAGAGCGATACCTGAAAATCTACTCGATGAACCTTTCGGATGCGGGCTATCAGGTTCATACCGCCAACAGCGTCGAAAAGGCAATACAACTTTTTGAGGAAAGCCATCCCAGCGCTGTGATCACCGATCTCAAGATGCCGAAGCAGACCGGTGAGGACTTGCTGAACTATGTTTCGACGCACTCTCCACACACCCCTGTGATCATCCTTACGGCGTATGGCGATGTTCAATCTGCCGTTGCAATGATGCGACGTGGAGCCTTTCACTATCTTCTGAAACCCGTCGAGATGGATGAGCTGAAACTGTTTGTGGATCAGGCGGTGCGATTCCAGCAGTTGACTCTCGAAGTGGAATACCTTCGCGAACAGGATAAGGAGCGCGAGGGTTTCGAGGGTTTGATCGGTCAGAGTCCTTCGATGATGCAGCTTTTTGCGCTTATCGATCGCGTTGCCAAGTCCGACAGCACGGTGTTGATCCTCGGACAGTCGGGCACCGGTAAGGAAATGGTGGCACAAGCCATCCATCGAAGGTCGTCAAGAAGCTCGGGAGCGTTCATCCCGACCAACTGCATCGCACTGCCGCGCGAACTGCTTGAGAGCGAGATGTTTGGCCACGTTCGTGGCTCGTTTACCGGTGCCGTCGGCAGCAAAGTGGGCAAGTTTGAGTTGGCAGACAAGGGAACACTTTTCCTTGACGAAATCGGAGACATGGATCGAAATCTTCAAGGCAAGATTCTTCGCGTCTTACAGGATGGAAGCATTGAGCCGGTCGGAGCCACTACAAGCAAGAAGGTGGACGTTCGGGTGTTGGCAGCGACCAACTGTGATCTTCAGGAACGCGTGCGACAGGGTGCATTTCGAGAGGATCTCTTCTATCGCCTGAATGTCGTGCCCGTGGTCGTTCCGCCACTCCATGACCGACAGGAAGACATTCCTGTTCTGGTGCAACACTTTCTGCAGAAGAAGGCTCAGGGCAAGACCATCCCAAAGATTCCGTCTCAGGTCATCCAGGCTTTGATGCGGTACAGCTGGCCTGGCAATGTTCGGGAGTTGGAGAACCTGATCGAGCGGTTCGTGGTGTTGGAATCGCTTGATGTCTTTCGAGCTGTTGGGTACTCGCTTCCCGCAGCAGCGCCCCCAGTCTCAACGCAGTCCAGCGTCAAACTGATGTTGGAGCAGGAATTTTCGTACAAGGACGCCAAAGCGCAAGTGGTCAGCGATTTCGACCGTGAGTTTCTGACAGAAGCACTCAAGAAGGCTAACGGGAACATCACTCGAGCTGCTGAGATTGTGGGCATGGATCGCAAGAACTTCAGTGACAAACTGAGCGAGATCGGTGTGGACGCCAAGAAGTTTAAGAATCAGTAGAGCAACCCACAACGGGACATGGGGAAAGGGAGAAAGAAATGCTTGTTCGCACTGTTCTGATGCTGTTCTTGGCTGTCTGGTTATGTTGCTCTGCCGACAGTCAGGCACAAGAGGGAACCTCACATCCGAGTTCTATTGCGGGGGCGAGCTATAATGTGGTCTTCGAAGAGCGAGTCATCGAAGAAGGTGGCTATCCAATCACACTCAACCTGCTCTACAAACCGGATACGGTAAAGCAGCATCCGGTCATCCTGATGCTCGGCTCACTGAAGCAGGAAGAGCCCCCTTACTGGAGTCTGAATCTGTTGCGGGAAGGATACATGCTTGCGGCGTT
>JAKQFZ010000900.1 GCA_029558215.1 Candidatus Omnitrophota bacterium | reverse complement strand
TACATTGGCAAGTGGCATCTTCCAGCCCCACGCGCGACGTCCATGCCAGGATTTCGGGTGCTGCCGTCAACGAACACGCAGTCCCTGGGAGCGTTCAGCGACCGAGCAGCATCACGAACCGTTGAAGGACTTCTCTTGAATCGAAGCAGTAGCAAGCCGTTGCTGCTGGTCGTCTCATTTGTGCAGCCGCATGATATCTGTGACAAAGCTCATCTGGTGCCGTCTTCAGAGATTCCTTTCGAATACCCTGAGGACAAGATTCTGGATTTGCCGCCGAACTTCAAGAATTTGCCCGAAGCGCCGCAGATGCTTGCCAAGAGCCAGTTTCGACTGTTCGATGAAACCCAGTGGCGCTACTACCGATATGTTTATTACCGTCAAGTTGAGATGGTAGATGCCGAAATCGGACGCGTACTGGATGCGCTGGATGATTCAGGAATGCGAGAGAACACGCTGGTCATTTTCACTTCCGACCATGGAGAGAGTGCAGGAAGACATCATCGAGTCGGCAAGGCCACTCCCTATGAGGAAGCGGTCAAGGTGCCGATGGTGTTGTCTTACCCTGGCAGAATCGAAGCTGGCCTGAGGGACGAAACGCATCTCGTCAGTGGTCTGGATGTCATGAGCACTGTCTGCGACTACGCCTCAGTCAAACCGCCAGAGGGTGTGCATGGCTTGAGCCTGAAGACACTCTTGGCCGGTGAGTCGCCTTCCTGGCACGAAGCCGTGTTCGCGGAAGTGCAAACGACGGGAAGAATGGTTCGCACGAATCGGTACAAGTATTTCATGGTTCCAGGAGATCCGGTCGAACAGTTGTTCGACATGCACGAAGATCCCCATGAAATGACGAATCTCTCGCGGCAAGAGGAATACGCATCCGTTGTTGAACGCCACAGAAGTCTCCTCAAGGAATTCGAATCGAAGTTGACGGTTGTCGAGCCCACACGCAAGGGATTTCGAGAAGCCGATGAGGAGTAGAACTATGGGCAGACCCTTGTATCAGCCCGAGGCGTGATCCCTGTCCCATGCAAGTCCACGATAAAATAGTCCGGCTTGCAGTAGTAACGTCGTGGTGGTGGCGTTGAACCGAGTCCCGCTGAGACGAATAGATGAGTTCCCTGAACCATGAAATGTCCATGGTCGAAGCGGCGACCGTAAACAGAGGGCACCACCAGGGAACCGACTCCGGGGAACCGAACCTGTCCGGCATGATAGTGGCCTGCAAAAACGGCAAATGCTCCAGAGCGATTCCACCAATAGACATTGTCGGCTGTGTGTGAGAGCACCAGGAGCGTTTCATTGTCCTGAATGGCGGAAGTATCAGGAGTCTCGCGACGCCACGGCCTTTCATCCCCACAGAGAACCAAACGAGCCTCATCGCCCCAAGGGAGATGAATCGGGTTTCCGCGAAGGAGTTGAGCCGATGTGTGGCTCAGTTGGTCAATGACGCGCTCGGGCTCTGTCCAGTGGTCATGGTTTCCAAGAATGGCATACACCCCTAGGGGCGCGTTGACGCCATCCAATGCAGTGGGAATCAAAGAAGCACACGCTCCGTCCGAAACAAAATCCCCACCGACCAGAAGTAGATCCGG
>JAKQFZ010000888.1 GCA_029558215.1 Candidatus Omnitrophota bacterium | reverse complement strand
CTGTCAGACGGGCGAGCATGGACCTGACCAGGATTCTGGCGGACCTCCGGAGCAGGAAGGTATGAGATGAGGTTTGGAACCCGCGTCATGGTGGAGCGTGGAGGTGGCGCGGCGCCTGGCACCCGAGGTTCCAGACGTTTTGTTGTTGGAACGCTGGTGGGTGCGTGCAAAAATGAATACATCGTGCGGTTGGAACAGGATGATCCGCTTGATACTGTGGGATGGGACAAGAAAGGGATGGTTGGGCGTTGGAGCAAATCCGCCGTGAAGGCGCTGGAGGAAAGTCATGAGTGAGATTCCTGAGCACACCTTCAACTATGAGCAGATCGTCAAGCAGACGGACAAGGCGTTGCTCTTGGAAATCGAAGGGATTGAGGTGTGGATTCCCAAGAGCCAAGTGCTGAGTCACGATGAAGATCAGATGGAAATGACCATTCCTGGTTGGTTGGCCAAGGACAAGGACTTGATCTAACAATTTTGGTGGTTAGGTATTTATACCTAACCACCAAGCAACGGAGGAACCGATGGCAGATGGAAATGGGAAGGTCAAGGTGCACATCGCCATGTCGATTCAGGAGTGCTACGCCATCCAGGACAGGGCGAGGGAATTGGCCCAAATCCTATACATGCACTGGATGCGTGTCAGGCGTGGAGCCAACGAGACTGAGATGGAAGAATTGGCCAAAAAGGCCAACAAGGCGGCTGACATCTTCAGTTACCACAGAACGGTCCACGATGCCATGGAACGCATGGCGTGGGCCAAAGCGGCTGAGGACACATCCCAAGACGCCTGTGGTTGTGAAGAGTGCTCCGGAGGGCATGCTTGCATGGAGCCCGAGGGCGAGGGCGGTGGCAAGGAAGGGTGATGAAAACCAGCCTTCAAACAGATGTCACGATTGGTCAGCTGTGGACGCACAGCAACAAGAGGGGTGGCACCATCCTGTACAAGGTGGTGGGATTTCAAGATTTGGGCAATGGCGTGATGGTCATCTGCGAGGTGATAGCAGGAAGCCCCAAGACGGTCGGAGGATGCCGAGCCATCCGGATTGACCGTCTGCGCACAGAACCAACAGAATGGCAATTGATACAAGAGGCGGGGTGACCGATGCAAATCAAGCTGTGGAATGAATTGATTGGAGCCATTGGGTGCAAGAATTTGAATGCCTATGGTGTTCAGGATTCTGAGAGCCGATGGAAGAAATATGAGCAGATTGATCTTTCATGCCACAGCCAAAAACAGATTCAGCATCTGATGGAAATGGTCGGAGCGCACTTGGCTTGCAAAGGCGCCAAGACGGTTCTTGCCGACTGCAAGTTGTGGCTTTCAACGCTGTCAGGGGACAAGACCAAGCCACGTTCAGTCCAGCAGTTTGAAGCAATGCTCATCCAGATTCTTATCCGTTCTGCTGATAAGAACAAGGCCGAAGGCAGGACATGGGAACCTCGGGTGTACAGGAGGGATGATGAACGTGGCGTCT
>JAKQFZ010000881.1 GCA_029558215.1 Candidatus Omnitrophota bacterium | reverse complement strand
TACTCCTTATCGGTATGGATGGAGTCAAGGAGAAGACCTCCACCGAATGTACGAACCTTCCTGGACTGGAGAAGGCGGGCGAATTCTCCGAAGCCTGGCTCAAGGAAGATAGCAACCTCGGGTTGCCACTCGAGAGCCCGTGAGGGGCTCTCGAGATAGTCGACCAGGTTGTGCTCCAGATCCGGTTTCCCAACGAGGAACTTGACCTCGTGTCCTTCCTTTCTGATCTCGTTTCCAAGATATGCGTGACGAGTCGATCGCCCTACGAGTAAGAACTTCATGTCTACCTTCCAGGTGATAAGAATGCACGGTTACGTCCCAGCTCTTGGAGCTCTTGCTCCTTCGCAATACGCTCGAGCAAAGGGAGAACGATCTCGGGCTGGGAGAATGCTCCATCTAAAGCCGCTGCTTCGGGGGCGTAGGCTTTGATGATCACATTCTTGAGCCCCTCCGGAGTCATCATCATACGACCATCAGGCAAGTGTGGTTTGAGATAGTGATCATCCACAGGGATTCCTTGGAGTCCTGTCATGAAAGCATCCTGAAGGTATCTCTGGGCGAGTTCGGAGTTGTCTGTCTCCTGAGCTGCGCGAACGAGCTCAGTGACTTTGTTGGACAGGTTCTGTTGCCAGAACATCTTTCTCGATTGGAGATCGGCGCGCATCTGAGTCGGAACCCTCCAGTCCGACTCATACACACCAAATTGACGAAGAAGCCATTCTCTTCCGTTGAGACGCTGGATGGATCTCCGTCCATCAGCAGCAACTCCAAAGACTTGGAGGGGATTCGAGCCCGGCTTCACACCGAAGGTATCCTCGGTGTTGACCAGGTTCTGACCGATGAAGCCCATAATATCCATCAGCTGACCGCCGCCCTCAGGACGATAGATGGGACGTCCGAGATCGTCCTTCTTCGTCAGCATTCCTTGGATAGCAGTCTTGTAGGCAGGCGATACCTGGTTCACAAACCCCTCGATGATAGGTTCTATCGAACGCTGTGCGGCGTAGCCACCGAAAGCCTTGGCGAGATCTCGGTAGAAACCAAAGAGGGGTGAGTTGTAGTAGTGACCTCCGACTTGAAGATGGAAGATCTTATCCG
>JAKQFZ010000866.1 GCA_029558215.1 Candidatus Omnitrophota bacterium | reverse complement strand
TCATCGAGTCACGAACTGACGAAGCCCGACGCATGGCGCTCCAGAACCTGCGTGGTCAGGCATCAACTCGTTTGAACGCACTTCGGGAAACTCTGTCGAATGTCTTGGTTCAACTGGAGGCAGCCATTGATTTCCCAACAGAAGAACTGGACGCAGATGCCTCAAACACACTGACCGAAAAACTTCAGGACGCTTTTTCTTCGCTCTCGGATCTGTTGTCGCAAGCCAGGATTCGAGTCAACCAACTTGAGGGACTTCGAACGCCCATTTGCGGAAAGCGCAATGTGGGTAAGTCAAGTTTGCTCAATCGGCTCCTGGGACGCGACCGAGCCCTGGTCACGCCCTATCCAGGAACGACCCGAGACACGGTTGAAGAAGACACCGTGCTTGAAGGAGTACTCCTTCATCTGAGTGATACGGCGGGCATCGGTGAGACCGAAGATCCTGTCGAACTCCTGGGACTTCAACGGACGAACGAAGCCATCCAGGACGCGGATATCATCTTGTTCATCGTGGACATCTCCGAACCGATCAGCCGCGAAGATCATCAGGTCTTTGCGTTGATCAAGGAGCATTTCCCCAAGCATCTCGATGAACGGGTTCTTCTGTTGGCCAACAAAGTGGATCGCCTCAGAGACTCAGACACACGCGATGCGGTTCTGGACAGTCTCCGACGGGAGTTTGAACCTTTGTCGCCGCTTTCAATCTCTGCGCTTACAGGTGAGGGCATCAACACGCTGTGCCAGAGACTTGCGGGCATCGCGCACCATGAGCAGTCCGAGGTGGAACGCTCGGCCGCTGGCGCTCGTGTTCGCCAGCGGATTCTTCTGCATGAAGCGGTCGAGGCGATCACGCGAGCCATTCCCCTCACGCACCCGCCACAGGACAACCCGGAACTGGCTGTCATCGAAATCCGAACGGCACTGAACGCTCTCGAACAGCTCGATGGCGTCAACGTCTGCCCCGACGTGCTTGAATCCATCTTCTCGCGATTCTGCATCGGGAAGTAGATGGACTTCCCAAGCACTTATGAGAGAAACCCACACTTATTCATAGGTCGCCCATCTCTCAACGCGTGAGGGTGGAGAAGTTGGGGTCACAGTTGGGATCAGTGTCGGTGTTGGAGTTACGACCTGAAACGTCTCCGTATCCTCCCCGAGCAGCGTTGTGAGTTCGTTGTCCCAGATTCGTGCCTTCAAAACAACAGGACCATTGTTTTCAACGAACACGCTTGAGAAACCAGTGCTCAAATCCTGTTGGGTAGAAGCGCTGGGCAGAAACTGTGCCGGATTCACCCTGAACTGACCTGAGTTGTTCCACAATGATGCCTGGAACCTGGCACCCACTCCCGAGTTGTCAACAAGGCACTGTGCCAATGCGCTAATCGTGTATGTTTCTCCAACAGTCAAGGGCAAAGAGATCGAGGGTGTTGTGGACTGGATATTCACCGAGTAACCGGGCACCTGTGTGAACGTTGGAGTAGCTGTCGGCGTTTCGGTCGGTGTGCTGGTCGCCTGCTCCAGTGCTTTGAATGACCATTGGTCACCAGAAGCTGAGTTGGTGAGGTTCTTCGCCACAACCTGCCATACATAATTGCCCCCATAGAGAAACTCGGACGAGGGCTTATAGGAACTGCCCGCCAAGCCCTGGACAGTCGGAGCAGTTGGCTTCGGGGTCGGCAACCGCCAAACATAGAGATCATAGGCTGATGCACCCGGGCAGTCATCCCAGTCAAGAATCTTGTCCAACGGTACCCACTGCGAACCATTGAATGGATTCGGATTCGCTGGGGCGTCGGGCGGGGCATCAACGATGGTATTCATCACCTGATTGGTGACAATGGGAGCGTTGTACTCAAAAGTTATGACCGCTGTGTTCGCCACTTGATAGGGCAGTACGATGTCGCTCCGTGGACGGATGCTGAAAGTCACGTATCCCTGTCCTCTCCCATAGCACGGGGTACCTTTGGCGCACTCGGGCGGAAGGAAGCCAGCGTAGGGATCCTCGGGATAATCTTCGGTCTCGGGATCCAGACACGTGAACGTCCATTCAGCCATACCGGTTTCGGGGTCAACCGATGCCGTGATATCCAGATAGGCTGATCCGACAACCGACCATGAGCCGGAAGAGTATGTCCAAAGATCTGTGACAAAACGCTTTTCAGCGTGGTCGAATCCCGATGGCAGATATTCAACTCGGTTGTACCAGGCGAACGATGTCGGCACGAATGTGCTCCAATCCAGCTTATCACTCAACTGATCCTTGATCGTCACTTGAACCGTTGCGGCGGAGGCGCTGGACTGGTTCTCGAAGTATATCGTGTACTCCAGCGGTTGGGTTACTGGCACGGCGTAGTCCGGTGCACCACTTCCCAAGGGTGCGGATTTCTCATTCGGGTCAAGTGGCACAACAACCTTGACTGTTGCAGTGTCAGTTGGTGTTATCGTCATTGTTCTGGTAGGTGTGTGTGTGCGAGTGGGCGTTGGTGTCTTGGTGTAGCAGCATGTTGGTTCAATGGTCCACGAAGAGAGGCCTACGCTACTTGGCGGAGCGGAAACAGGCATGGGTTGTGGTACAGGATTCCAGGTTTCAAGAGTGGCTTGTCCGGAAGGTTCTGGAGCATCCAGGACTTCATAGTAAACCTCTGCATCATCCTTATTGCTCTCATCCCTTTTCAGCCAGGCGCATATCATCTGGTCATTGGATATCATCGCTAATGCACCGTCATGATCATACGCTGTTGTCGGAGAGAGAGTCTCCTTGTCTGACCACAAGAACGACGAACCGCTTAGCTCGCCCATGATGTAGACTATGTCAGCGTCGTTTCCAAAGCCTGTCTCATAGATGATGAAGGGCTTGTTGCCACACAGGGCCATCTTGGGGCTGGATCCGGTCGAATCAGATATCGTGTAAGAAGCAAGCCAATTCCCGTTCTGTCCCGTAGCGCAGTGGATCAGGCCAGATTCCTGCCACGCAAGATACTTGATGCCGTTGTCATCAATGGCCATTGTTGGGAAGCTTTGCGTCTCTCTGGGTTCATTGTGAACCGGTTGTGGGAACGACCACGCAGAAGAACGATACTCTGAACTCATCAACACGGACGAGGCGGTTCTCGCCATGCACAGTGCAGCCTCTTCAGACCACACAACACAAGGGATGGAACCATCGAAGACAACTGTAGGCTGCTCGGATGCGGGTCCGGAAGACAGGACTTCGGGTTGGCTCCATTGGCTGCCATCGTAGAGCGAGGCAACAATGCTGCTGTTCTCCGAAGCAGAACAGACCCAGGCAGCGCAGAGAAGCCCGTTGTCTCCTGCTGCCACCGTGGGCATCTTGTCAAGCCCTTCCAAGTCACCCAACGCGGCTGGCGTTGACCAGGTGCCTGCCACTCGGTGCGAGTAGTAGATGGTGCTGCTGTTGAGTGCTTCGGATATCTCTTCCGCGGAACTCCCCTGAGTGACTGTTGGTGCACTATTCCAGACAGCCCAAGCCTCGCCACTGCTGTCATAGACCACGGCAGCGTTAGTGCAAATTCTGTCATAGGACGCAATGGTTGTTGGGGTCGTCCAAGTCCCACCAGAGTACTCTGATGCAACCACAGCACTCCCTAACAAATTGCTTTCGGGGCGGTCCTTTGTCCAAACACACAGGACTACGCCTCCAGGACTGACCGCCAGACTTGGCGCACCATCCTCCTGAAGATCGGACTCCACACTCGCCAGCACCGTGTTGGAACCGAATCTCGTTGGTAGACCTATATACGAGATGATCTCTATCTCCGGAACAATATCACTGCTATACGAGGCGGGTGAACCTCCAACGAAATGCTCGCATTCTTGCAGGGTGTAATTGTACCGTATCTTGCCAATTTCACCCGAAGCTTTTAACGTGGCACACCCTACAACACTGCTCGGAGTGTTGCCAAAACCAAGCGTTGCATTGACCGAACCCGTGACGCTCACTTCGCCCTTTGGCGAGCCGGTGTAGGACCTCACAGAACCAATTGCTGAGAAGCCCACTCCCAAGGAAACGGAACCGTCGGAAGGCAAACCGGGAAAATAGTCTCCTTCTTTCCACGCTGCGCTTCCTGACGCTGAGGCGGAGACCGCAAGATCTAACTTTGCGATATCCAGGAACTTCATTCCCGGTGGCAGAAATTTCATGCCTATCGGGTATTTTTTCGTGACTTGGCCAGAAAGAGTGGCATTTCCTGACTTGAAATCCCATTCACATTCCTCAGGGTCAACTTTCCATTTGCCTTTGCCTGAACCAGAAATCCCGAAACCTTCGAACGGTGTGTCCACTGCTCCACTCAAACCTCCGCTGATTGAGAGTTCGCAACCATTGATCTCCCCACAGCCTTGGAGTCGCGCCGCCACTTTGAAACCCTTGTCCGCACCGGTAAGTTTCAACCACTTCAACTTTGAGGTCAGGGACTCCGAAGAAAAAGAGCCATCAACACAATGGGTTCCCAGAACCATGACCGACTGAGAGGAGGCATCTCCCACAGGCGGCGCTCCCCACCACCCGTCGCACGGATCTGGAGTTGGCGTTGCGAGTGGCCAGATGTACAGATCTACATCATTGACGTCCTCGTCAGTTGCCAGTTCCACCTCGACCGCAGAAGGCATGAAGTACCCTGGAACGTGAAAATCAAATCCTCCTGGCTCCAAACGCTCCATCACAAAGTGCCCCAGATCGTTCGTTACAGATTCTCCGGTCACTTGCGCGACTTCTCCATCCGGGATTGCCTGAACCTTGGTATTCCAAGCCTGCGACTGCGTATATTCGTTGAACACGGTTCCGGATATTGCCCCAACGGAGATGCCGTTTCGCCTGTCGCGCTCAAATGGATCCAGATCGTCCAACTTGTACTTGAGCCCGTCACCGCGCCTCGTCAGGCGTGTTGCTGCATTGCTCATTGCCAGGAAATAGTCATCCATTGACGAGAATTCGGTGTCCAGCACTCCAAAGAAACCCACTGTTCCGAAGGAGAATTGGCACGGATCCGTCGCAATGAAATAGAGGGGAATCCTATTCTTTGAACCCGGAGGCAAGATGCCGGCTGGATCGCTGAAATTGACCGCCAAGAACAGCAGAGGATTACGCAGAAAAGGTCCCTCTGGAGAAAATGACATTGAGACGTCCGAAGTGGTTGCAAGAGCGAGAAGTGGCGATGGCATGTCACTGTCACCTTTGTTCTCGTATTCAGCCCAGAGCACATACTTTCTCCCCTGTCTCGTTGTCTCTGGAAGAATCAGGCGAGCCTCGAATTTCGGTCCGACTCCAGGCACTATCTGGAAAGAATTCTCTAGCATCTGCTCTGTTCCCGAAGGCCAGCGCACAACAATGCTGCGTACCCCCGGAGACATTCCTGTCAGATTAAGGGACAACCCAAGCAACGTTTCCTCCAGATCAGCCACACCCGATTCCGCTTCGATATCGCCCAGTTGATTGCGAATCTTTACATGCATTCCGGGAACAAAACGAAGCCCTCGAACTTGGATGTGTGTTGAGCCGGAATTCCCGCCGTGAGATGGAGTCACATAGGAAAGATAATGGTCGGCAGGGAAGACCTCTATGGTGAAAGTCGGCTGAGAGCCCTCAATTC
>JAKQFZ010000865.1 GCA_029558215.1 Candidatus Omnitrophota bacterium | reverse complement strand
CGGATAATTGAGCATACGAGCATTCGACGTTTCGCGGTCCTGTCAGGCGCAAGGCGTGTCGGGAAGACAACGGTTCTCTATCAGATGATTGCCAAGCTCATAGACGACGGAGTTAGCCCAAGAAACATCCTATATGTGTCGTTTGACAACCCGATCATCAAACTGGTAAACGTGGACGGGGTCCTCAGCACATATGAAACCCTATACCCAATCGTCGGAGAGCGTTACCTGTTCTTCGACGAGGTTCAATATACCAAAGACTGGGAACTGTGGATGAAGACCATCTATGATACCCGCAGTGATGTGCGACTCACCGCAACGGGGTCAGCCAGCCCTGTGCTCGAAAAATGGGCTTCTGACAGCGGGACCGGACGGTGGGTTGTCCTCAAAGTACCTACCATGTCGTTCTACGAGTACTGCGGGCTCCTCTCCATCCCGGATTTGCCCCAGATTCCTGATGGCCTTAGAATCACGGGATTGCCTTACTTAGCTAAAGGCGAACTGGCAGATCTCATGAACCGGTTCACACCATTGCAGCAACACTTCAACCGGTACCTGACGATAGGGGGTTTCCCTGAGCTTGCGCTTTCACACGATGACTCCTACGCGCAAAGGATGCTCCGCGAGGACGTAGTTGACAAAGTAATCAAGCGCGACGTTCTGACGTTGTTCAACGTGCGCAATCCATTGTCGATGGAGAAGCTGTTCCTCTACCTGTGCATGAACTCTTCCCAGATCTTCAACAAACAAACGGCGGCCGGTGCGCTTGAGAGCATCGGCGTGACAACGATAGAGGACTACATCCGTTTCTTAGAGATGTCCAACCTGATATATGTCTCCAATCCCATCAGCGTGGGAAGCAAGGCGGCTCTGAAAGGCAAACCCAAGATCTACATCGCTGACGCCGCAATCCGCAACGCGGTTTTGATGCTGGAGGATGTACTCTCCGACGACATTGAGATAGGCGTCATGGTGGAGACCGCCGTCTATAAGCACGTTGTCTCGTTCTATCAGAACGCCTCTTCCGCCAATATTGGTTACTACAGAAAAGCAAGGGATAGCCAAAAGGAAGTGGATGTTGTCATTGACCTCCCCAAAGGCAGAATCCTCTGCGAGGTCAAGTACAGAAACGACGC
>JAKQFZ010000864.1 GCA_029558215.1 Candidatus Omnitrophota bacterium | reverse complement strand
CTGCGGGAAACGCTCTGGACAAACTGCACTGCCTTCTCGCCATCAAGGTGAAGATCACTCAGATGCGCAACACGCAGCCTGGTCTCTGTCCGCCATCCGGGAACTGGAACCTCAAATCGGAGAACAGCCAAATCCGCCTCTGTGAGTGGTTTTGTGAGCAGAACGGGAACATTGAATGACTGCACCGCTGGTGATGCTTTGCATCGTCCACGCACAATGATCCGATGGAACTCACCGACAGAGACACCGATCAGAACGGCTCCGTGAAACAGAAGCACCCAGGGGGAATCAACGGTGAGCGCAACAAGAATTGGAACAGGAATGCAGAGGAAGAACGCAAGTCGGATCGCATAGACCTTTCCAGCACCATCACGCACATTCAAAAGACGATTGTAGACAATCAGGAACAGGCACATTCCTGCCGTGACGCATACAAGAATGGTATAGATTCGATCTCCGTTCAACAGTTGCCACCTTTATCCTGAGCAGCCTGCCCGGGAGAATCATGGATAAATGTGTGCCAGAATGCAACACAAGTCTGACCACGGTGGTACTGGCTCAGTTACGGAGGGGGTGGAGGCATGCTTCGGTAGCAGAGGCTCTGCGACGCTGCCGAAGCGGGAACAGCCAGACAGCGGACTTCGGCAGCGTTGCTCCGAAGACTCCGCTTTGCTTCCGAAACTCCTCATGGGCCTACGGCGCACCTGAAGGGGATGAGAAATCCCCCCTTGATCCCCCCTTGTTAAGGGGGGCAAGAGCCTTCTTACCCTTCGGTAAGGAGGGCAGGGGGGATTTTCGGGAGAGCATATCCTGGCTGAATCACCGGCATAACTAAGCCAGTACGGTGAATGGAAATCTCCCCTTGACTTTTGTCTTACTTGTCATATACTCCCTATGACAAATAGGTTGAGGTGAACCGTCTCATGCTCTTCTCGTTGGATCCAAAATCGCCCAAGAGCATCTATCGGCAGATAGTGGATCGAGTCAAGTCAGACGTTGCCCGGGGCGCTTTGGACGCAGGGGATCAACTTCCAACGATCCGAGAGGCAGCAGCCCAGTTGCGCGTCAACCGCAACACCGTGGCGCGTGCCTATCGGGAACTCGAGCAGCAGGGAATCATCTACACGCGCCCGGGAGGTGGATCGTTTGTTGCGGACGCAGTGTCCGACCTTCAGAAACGGGAGCGTGTTCGGATTCTGGAAGAGATGGCGGCTGAGATGGTGGTTCAAGCCTTCCATTTTCAAATTGCGCCCGACGAACTCATTGAGATCATCACGAAACAAATCGAAACCATGGAACGGAGTCGAAAATGATGGAATGTGCAATTCAAACCCGAAATTTGGCTCGACGATATGGAAAGAAGACCGTGATCAATGATTTGGAACTGTCGGTTCCGACCGGAAGCGTCTATGGACTGTTCGGCAGAAACGGCGTGGGCAAGACGACCACCATTCGGATGCTGATGGGCTTGATTCGACGCCATGGGGGTGAGGTCTCTGTGCTGGGCTTGGATCCGGAACGCGATGGGGTGAAAGTCAAGTCGCGTGTTGGCTACGTGCCCGAGAGTCCGGAATTCTACGAATGGCTCTCTGTGGAGAAGACCATCGGACTGGTCGCCAACTATCAGAAGAATTGGGATGACTCGCTGGCGGAGCGTTTGGTCAAGGACTATGGACTGGATCTGAAAGCCAAAGTCAAGGCGCTTTCCAAAGGAACTCGGGCGAAACTGGCGCTGCTTCTGGCTTTGGCGCATAGACCTGAAGTGTTGATTCTGGATGAACCGACCGGCGGTTTGGATCCTGCGATGAGAAGAGAGTTTTTCGAAAGTGTCCTGAGAGCACTTCCTGAACAAGGTTGTACAGTCTTCATCTCGTCACATCTGGTGAACGAGATCGCTCCATTGGTGGATCAGGTCGGTTTCCTGCGAGAAGGGAAACTGCTCCTGACCGATGAAACGGAGAACCTGCTGGAGAAGTTCAAGAGGATTCGCGCGGTCTTTGCGTTGGGGCAGGTTCCCGAACGGATCTCCCTTGCCGGCTTGCTGCGAGTCGAACGCACGGAGCGCGAAGCGGTCATCACCGTCAGTGAATTTGACGAGGCAAGGATGCTTGCCGAGATAGCGCAGCTTTCACCAACAAACGTCACTGTGGAGTCGCTGACATTGGAGGACATTTTCATCGAGTTGCTGCCGGATTCTCCGCAATAGACAGGGAGGACAAGAGACGTGGGCATCAGGTACAGTGTTTTTCGCAAAGAACTCTATCGCTGTTTTTCGCCGGCGGTGCTTCAGACTACCGTGATGCTCGTTCTTCTGATGACGCTTTTCACTCTGCTGGACATGGAGTACCCGGAAAACCGGAAGAGACGAGAATGGGCACCCATATTCCTCATTCCCTATGTTACCGCCACTGTACTTGGCGCATTTCTGCTCGCCGATGAGGAGGAGAGGAAGACAACTCGGTTTCTATTCAACCTTGCTGCGGATCGAAGCAGGATACTGCGCGAGAAAGTCGTTGCCCATGCGCTCCTGTGGGTGGTGGCATTTCTGGTGCAGACTCTTCTCTTCGTTCATTTCCCCGCAGCCGGTACATTCAAGGAACCCCTTCAATCAGTGCTGCTGTTGTTTGCCTCCGGGATTCTTCTCTGTGTCCTCGGATATGAATGTGCTGGAATATGCTCGCTTTATCTGAACAACACGACGATATGCTCCTTGGGCGGTTTTGCACTCATGGGTGTCTGGCTTGCCGTTGTCATGCTGGTGTTGTTCTCCTTGGGTGGTGGCACAGTAGCGGAAGGCACTGCAGTGGGAGCACTTCTTGTATCGGCAGTTCTTATCGGGGGAGTGCTGCGTTGGCTTTTCCTGCGAAGGGAGGCAAAATGATCAAGAAACGTAGTGTGTTTGCAAATGAACTGCACAGGCGATGGAAGATCGCTGTGTTTCTGCTTGTGGCGGACGCTATCCTCAGTGGAATCATCGTGACGGTACTCCATGTTACGAGGAAGCTTTACGCAACGGGTATGGATGCAGTTGCTACAGTTCAGGTTCCTTACAGTCTCTTTCTAGTGACCGTGCTAGGCGTTTCTGCCTTTGAGAGAACCGAAAAGGACGGA
>JAKQFZ010001254.1 GCA_029558215.1 Candidatus Omnitrophota bacterium | reverse complement strand
ACGTTTTGGTTGATAATGGTTAAGACAGCGAGGGCAGGCAGTCAATTGTCTGCCCTTGTGATTTGTTGTGTTATGTTTGCCTCCGTTGTTCCTGCCAGCGGTGAATCTCCCGTATTGCTTGCTCCTCTCGATGGTGTCAGCGTGACTCTCGGCGATGTTCTCAACGGTCGCGTCACGCTTGACTGGTCTGACGTGCCGCTGTCGGCATCCTATGAGGTGGATATTGTCGGACCTCTAGGGTTTCGGAATATCTATCCTTACACGACTCAGTCAATGCTGTTGTTCAACTATACATCTATCGAAGGACGATACGACTGGCGTGTGCGGGCTTGGTTTGTGGCTGGGTCTGCCAGTGACTATAGCGACCCGCGCTCCTTTACTGTAACTGGCTCTGTACGACCGACTCCGAGTAACACGCCGACCGTGACGAATACCCCAACAGTTACTCCCACACCCGTTAACCCTGCAGACCGCAATCAGGATGGTGAGATCGATACGCACGATCTGTTTGGACTGAGTGCGCTGTGGCTCCGATCCACGAACGACGGTGATTTGAACGGGGATCAAAGATTCGATGCGGACGACCTGCTCCTGTTCATCAAGCAGTGGCATCGGTAGACCTTGAGACGACAACTTCTGAATTCAGTGAAGCGCCGAGAACCTGCTGAGCGTTGCCACAGTTGACCGCTATCTCAAGCATTCCGAAACCGCCGATGATTGCCAAAGGCTCACCCACGGGTGTGGCGCTGTAGGAGGAGGTAACTCTCGGTATCTGATGTTTGAGTATCTGCACCAAACCAGCCGAGCCCTGAAGGAATCCAGAGAGTTCCTGTTCGCGAATGTTGGTGACAAGATTGCCATAGTGGTCAATGTATACAACCGTGCCGATCAGGCAGTCCTGCTTTGTGAATGGACGGTCCAGTGGGAGCATGACAGGATCGGCAATGCGCGGTCCGAACTTTTCAAAAGGAACCCCTTTGCTGATATAAGCGGCCACTGGGGCGAACATGTCCCTGCCATGGAACGAATTGCTGATCTTGACAAGAAGAAAGTCCTTGTTCTCAAGGAGCCGCGCCTCGAATTCGGAGACTCCAGCCAGGACATGTGTCAACAAACCATTATCTGGGCAGACGAAAAAGTGCTTGTCGGCTCTGACCGCGATGGGTCTTCTCGAACCGCCGACACCAGGATCCACGATGACGACGTGGACGCTTCCCGGTGGCAGGAAACGGTAAGAGCGTTCGAGCAGAAACGAGGCTTCGGACACGCAGTGCGGGGTGATTTCATGCGTGATATCCACAAGGGCTGCTTCGGGATTGATGGTCAGAATGACCCCTTTCATCACACCCACGAAATTGTCTCGGGTGCCAAAGTCCGTGATGAATGAAATCACATTGGTTCTCATGGGATATCCTTCCTTCAGCGAACTGCACATATTGACCAAAAATATCACTGAAAAGAGATATTCGTCAACGGAGAGCACCTTCTGTTGAAGACGCTGTTGACCTTGCGCCCATCATTGTTTAGTTTACTCTTCATAATCAGATGCGCACTTTGGTGTCTTGTGGCTTCAGGCTGCAATATGTCCGGTGCTGGGAGGAATTGTGAGCCAGTTTGAGAGCTTTCGTTACCGATGTCTGGACGAGGTTCTTGAGACACTCAATCAACTGGGGATTGCGTGGCCGAGATCGGATGACTTTTCTGTCTTATTCGAGCCCGTAGAGATTCACGGCAAGAGGCTTGCCAACCGGTTTGTCATCCAACCGATGGAGGGTTGTGACTGCAATCCAGACGGTTCCCCAACGGCACTGGTTCGTCGCCGATACCGCCGTTTTGCCGCTGGCGGTGCGGGGATGCTCTGGTGTGAAGCATGTGCTGTTGTTCCCGAGGGAAGAGCCAACCCAAGGCAGATGATGCTGACGGATGCCAACGTTGGAAAGATGGCATCCATGCTTGATGACTGTCGTGCTGCAGCCCAAGAGTCAATGGGATCTGCCCATCAGCCATTGTTCATCCTGCAACTCACTCACTCTGGTCGTTACAGCAAGCCGGAGGGAAAGCCAGCACCAATCATTGCCCATCATTCGTCTGTGCTGGATCCTCTCATGAAGATTCCTGCAGACTATCCCTTGATCTCAGACGAACAACTGGAGCGTCTTCAAGATGCTTACCTTAAAGCCGCTTCGTTGGCCTATGAGGCGGGCTTTGACGGAGTGGATGTCAAAGCCTGTCACGGTTATCTGCTCGCGGAACTCCTCGCGTCCTTTACCAGAACGGGGAGCCGCTATGGTGGCGAGGAGTTCGAGAGCCGAACCCGAATGGTTCGAGAGATCCATCAGAGAATCCATGCCAGTTTCCCCAGCCTGATCGTGACATCACGGATGAATGTATACGATCCCATCCCCTATCCGTATGGGTGGGGCTGCGATCGCGGGGACTATAGGACATGGGACCTGCGTGAACCGATCAAACTTGTTGGTGCGTTAGAGGAACAGGGAGCAGAGTGTGTCAACATCACGATAGGCAACCCGTACTACCTGCCACATTACAACAGACCTTATGACACCCCTGTTGCAGGATTTCAGCCACCCGAAGAGCATCCATTTGTGGGAGTGCATAGGATGCTCGAGATTGTGCGTGAGATCCAGCAGGCGAAGCCTGAAGTGCGGGTCGTTGGATCAGGATACAGCTATCTTCGTCAGTTCATGCCTTGGTTTGCCTCAGGTCTTGTGAGGGCTGGATGGGTTTCACTTGTCGGAATGGGGCGCGGTGCTCTTGCGTATCCCGATTTTGTGAAGGACTTGGCTGAAACGGGGAGCATGAATCCGTTCAAGACATGTATTACGTGTAGTAACTGCACCCAGATCATGCGGGACGGTGGGACAACGGGTTGTGTCATCCGAGATGATGAGGTCTACGGAGCCGTCTACCGTGAGGGTCGCCGATGGGTGGAAGACACGATTCGGCGTGCGGCAGAGCGATGTCGTTCATGCGTGGCGCCGACGTGTCAGTTGGGTTGTCCTGCGGGGATTGACGTTCCCGCGTTTCTTTCAATGGCAGCCGAGGGTGAGTTCCAGCGCTGCTATGAGATTCTTCGCCAACACAACTCACTTCCCGAGATGTGTGCCTATGTATGTCCCGCTGAGGTTCAGTGTGAGGGACACTGCATCGAGAAGACCATCTCTGGAGTTCCCATTCCCATTCGGGATATTCAACTCTTTGTCTGCCGTATGGCCAGAGAAAAGGGTTGGGTTCGGATTCGCACCCCAGAGACGATTTCTGAGAAACATGTAGCGGTTGTTGGCGCTGGCCCAGCCGGTATGGGGTGTGCTTGCAGTCTTCTCGAACAGGGCTATCGAGTGACCATCTTTGAAGCGTCAGATTGCGTTGGAGGAGTGGGGCGTCAGACGATTCCTGCGCATCGCTTGAGCGATGAATCTGTTGAGCACGAGTTGATGGCTTTGCTCTCCACCGCCGAGCACTCACGACTCCAGCTGAAGACTCGTTGTGCTTTGGGC
>JAKQFZ010000848.1 GCA_029558215.1 Candidatus Omnitrophota bacterium | reverse complement strand
CAACATCCAGTTGAAACATCTTGAGTCCGCACTGAAGACTCAAGGGATCCAACTTACACTTGACCCAGCGACCCGTCGCGCTTTGGCCATGGAAGGCTACACTCCGCAGTATGGCGCAAGGCCTTTGCGCAACGTGATCCGGAATAGACTGCGTAGGCCTATTTCACGCATGATCATCGGACAACAGGTCACCAAGGGGCAGACCATACAGGGCACATTAAAGGACGGTGAGCTTCAGTTCAACGTAGTCTAAATCAATCAGACCAGACCATGGCAGAGTTCGAATACGGCATCGGTGGGACGGAGCGTCCAGTAGATGCGAGTGAGGCCTTCGCTGACCTCCCCCAGAACAAGACCTTGATGATCCAGAAGCTCACGGGTGACGATCCGGTCAAACCACAGGTCGTGGAGGGTCTTACCAATGTGGAAGCTGTCTTCGCGCACTTCAAACCCAAGGTAGAAACGGCCTTCTCTGGAGCGGATGGTAATGAGATCAAGGAGGAGTTGTCCTTTGAGAATCTGGGTGATTTCGGCCCCAAAGGACTCACGAAGCAAAGTAGCTTTCTCCAGGACCTGAGCTTGCAACAAACGGAACTGATGAAGGTCGTCAAACAGCTCCGGACGAATAAACGCTTAGTCTCCGCCATGCAGGATCCGGCCGCCAAAGCCGCTGTGGTCGAGGCATTGAAGGAATTGGCATCGGAACTCGACCAGAAGTGACACTTACTATCCGTCGAACACATACAGCTACCTCCACTATGAGCACTGAAAAGCAAAAGGAGACCAAACCCGCGGAGAAACTCCGGGAAGGCGGACTGAAGGAACATATCGATGCCTTAGCCAAGTTCGGCGGCTTCGATCTGCTTGCAGCGGTCGTTGATGGTGTCGCGAACCTTAACCCCGACAGCAAGGCGAGAAGGAACATTTTCCTGAATGAAGCGCAATACGCAAATGAGCGGAAGCAATTAGCTGGGAAGCTCAAGTTGTGGATCGATACACTGACCTCTTCGGAAGATGTCGCTGAGGTGATCAGGAGCTGCGAGGAAAAGAGTGAAGCCACCGACA
>JAKQFZ010000828.1 GCA_029558215.1 Candidatus Omnitrophota bacterium | reverse complement strand
CCGCGTCGGTAACGGGAGCCTCAGTTGCCTTGTATGACGCCCTCAGCATTTTCAAGCAGGCAGGGGTAATCACCCAGTGGCCATTGCCGTATCTGGTTGCCGGTGTCAGCGTAGGCATCTTCAAGGATCAGGTTGTTCTCGATATGGATTATCGAGAAGACTCCGAGGCCGAGATCGACATGAATGTCATCATGACCGAGAAAGGCGAGTTCGTCGAGGTTCAGGGAACCGGGGAGTCCCATTCATTCTCGCGAGAGCAATTGGATCAGATGCTCGATCTGGCCGGTTCCGGCATTCGGACGCTGATTGGAATGCAGAAGAAAGCGCTCGGAATCGAGAAGTAGGGCAGGCTCCGGTTCGTGTTTGCAGCGACACACTCCGGCCCACGCCTCACAAACCCATACGCAGCAGACAATGACGATCTACTCTTCTTGTGTGTAGATGGCTTGCTTGTCGTAGGTTCTTCCCAGTCCTTCGTACTCGCAATGGAAGAAATAATTGCTGGGCAGTCCTTTGGGCATCGGCATTTCTTTCATCACCGATATCAACGACAGCAAAGCCAAGGGAGTCTGATGTCCGAACGGCGCATTGATGTGACGGGGACCGTTGACAAAGAAACCGTTTCGGAACTGATGCTCAAGAAGGTTCGTTCCGATTCGCTCAGCAAGACTGAGACAGGCATCCTCCTTTGTCGCTTCATACAGTTCCAAGGCAGCCATGAGGGTATGCACATCGCTCGTTTCGGTTTCCAGATCCATAGTGCCGGCAGAGTCCCAGAGACCAAGCCCCTGTCCCATGCTGGTGACCGTTTCCTGGAGAAAAGGATCGCGGGTCAGACGGAACGCCAGGGCGTAAGCCCAGAGCAGCAAGCCGGTCACCGGACGTCTGCCAAGATCCGCACGTGTGAAATAACCTTCTTGCTGCATCTCTTCGGGTTTTAGAATGAGTCCGTCGTTGTTCATCGCCCAGAAGGTGTTGGTCTCTCGATCAAAGCCATGTCGCGCCAATGCAACGACGTCTGCAATGGCGGAATCAAAAAACTCCTTGCCTGCGTTGCCCAGCATCTCGGCAATCCGGAGTCGGCATACGACAATCAAAGCATGTCTTTGTACGGTGTACCCGACGTTGACAATGGTGGATTCGTTGATGCGTGTCCCATGTTTTGCCTCGAAAAGTCTCTGGACTCGACGATCGGGAACAATCGTGAACTGATAGCCTGCCAAGCCAGTCTTGGGGTGGCGGATATCTTCGTAGCGGCCCAGCAGCCTTTTCGACCACTCAAGGGCAGGCTTCTCACCTGTGAGATGATAGAGCATCGAGCCGGCGTAGAAAAGATCGGAACCGGTGTTGATGAACGCCATGTTCTTGGTGACGATGGGTACCTCACCCCCCTTGTATTCATGATCCCAAACTCCATCAGGGAAGACATCGTAGTAACCGTGTCGATTGAATTCGAGTGTTTCCCAGTTGACGATGTGATTCGCCCATATCGAACAAATGAGTCGAACGGTGGCTTCCGGATTGACCTGGTACATGAGTTCATAGTGCGGATAGCTGCACTTGAGTTCATGCGCCAGACCAGAGATGCCCACCGAGGCGTCTCGATGCGCTTCACCGACAAACTTCCGCGTCGCCAAATCAACGAACAGGTGTCCTCCCCAGAAGAGCAGGCCGGTGCGATGCTGAAGATTTTCGAAGGCGTATTCGATCGTTTCGGTCGCCGCCTGGCGGTATCGGGGCTCACCCGTCAGATCGGTCAACCCGTCCAGAACGCGAAGCAACGTCTGCTGGCTGGCGAAGTTACACATGACAGATTCCCGTGGCATCCCTTTTGAACTGACCTTGGTGCTGTCGGCAGGGAGACGCCAGATGACCGGCTTCCTGGTCAGGACATTAAGCCCGTCCACAAAGAGCGGAGATGGCTTCTCCCCATAAACATCCCTTCCGTATTGAATGGCGTTGTCTGCGTACTCTGCTACCTTGGCGAGAATCTCATCGGCGCGTTTCATTCTATCCTGACCTCCTGTTCTTGTTGTGGCTCGTTCCGGACGCTCAAACTTGTTTGCCTCATCAAGAGGCACCACGGCAATGGTCTTCGGATCAATCTCAAGTCGAATCTGACTGGAAGACGGTCTCGGCTGACCCTCAGGAAAATCCTCTTCACGCAGAGAGAGAAACAGGGTCTTTCGTTGGCTGGTCTTGTTGTAATAGAGAATTCTGCTCGGAAACAGGGTACTCAGAATCCCGTCAATACCGTTGTCCAGGAACTTGAGATTCCAGTCTGGTTTCCCAACGCGGGTGCCTGCTTGCATGCACAGAGAACTGACGATCCATGCGATGCGATCAGCGGGGATGTCTTTCGTGTCCAGCGCCAGCACCCAGCCTTTGCCAATCCGTTTGGCGGAGTGCGACCAAACAGCGTCAACGATGGCTTGGCGTGTCTCAGCGGTCAGAGCCCGATTCGCAATGTCCACCAGGCCGGTGTCGGCAGGTTGCTGTGCCTTCCATAGAGAAGTGTCTCCATGGATGTCCGAAACAGGCTCATCCTGAAGAACCAGGAATACCCCACCCCGTTTGACCCAACGATGCACCTGTTGCCAGGCATCGCGATCAAGCCACTT
Organism: Candidatus Omnitrophota bacterium; assembly: GCA_029558215.1. Lineage (GTDB taxonomy): Bacteria > Hinthialibacterota > Hinthialibacteria > JAKQFZ01 > JAKQFZ01 > JAKQFZ01. The sequence goes on along the minus strand of JAKQFZ010000828.1, from coordinate 4,004 downwards.
CGCACCGGCCAGCACCAGTTGTCGAATGCCAAGATGCTGCAGAGCGTGCCCTCGTATCATCCGATCGTCCACAATCTCGAATGCGTTGAACTCCCGGAGTGCATCCGCAACGCGCAGTGTCGGCTGAGACCAATCGGAGTCAGGATGCAACCAATGATCCAGAGTTGGATGCCAGACTGCGAGGGTTGTCTCTGGTGCTTCACCATCGAGAAGTGGAGCATAGCGTTCAAAGTGTTCTCTGGCGCGATCCAGGTTCTGTGGGTAGTCGAACCATGTCTGGACTCCGTTGCTGACATCGGCGAATATCCGGTCAATCTCCCTTTCGACAGATACATCTCCAGGTGGTTCGGTGAAATAGGGCACTCCGAAAGTGCGACAAGCGGAGCTGACACGACGTGTCGCAATGTAGCCGATGTCTCCCGGTGCCTGACAGACCACTGCCAGACGGTGCATCAGTTGAACATATCTTCCTTGATCGTTTCCATAGCAGGCTCGCTCAGAACCATAACCCAGACTCAAGACAATCTGTTGGTCGGGAAAATGTCGGCGGACGATATGAACCAGTTGCTCGATGCGCAGCGCCCATGACTCATTGTACCAGTCCACAAAATCCACCCAATGTTGACGCGACTCAGGCCGATCAAACTGGCCCTGGATCTCTTTGGGATTGGGCATCCTGACAGCGTCACTCGATTTGTAGTCAGTGCCCCATGCGCTGTTGATCTTCTTCAACGTCTTGTAGCGGTTCAGCATCCGTTGTTTGAAATCATCTGCCGCAAAAGGATCGCCACACCAATAGCCAGGTTGCGCATATTCCTGAGGGCGGAGCCACTTGGTCATCCCAGCGCAGTAACCCACTTCACCGTATTCGGAAGGCATTGCCAGGCGCAGAAAAGTGATCTTGCTGCCGAGTTCGTCTGCCAGACGTCTGTAAAACTCATCGTAGATTCGTAGAAGGTCAGGAGACCACAGAGATACCTGAGGTATTGTCCTGCCTGTCTCCAGATTCTGGTAGGGCACGAACTCAGGTTGGGTCTCGTACCATTCAGGCGGAAAATGAAGCCAACAGAAGGGCACATATCCGATGTCCGACTCACCGAGAATTCGGGCGTTCTCGACATAGTAGGACCAGTCCCACTTTCCCTGCTCAGGTTCGGCGCAACACCATGCGAGATAATCCACCATCGCCGTGCAGCGATTTCTCTGGAGCAATTCGATCAGAGATTGATTCAGGATGACCTGTTCGTGCTTGAGACGATCGAATGGCTCTTGCTTTGCCGTGCCCCAGTAGTGCATGAAGTAGCCGACGCTCAGATTGCCACTGTAGAAGTCAATGGTCTTTGCTTTCACCGTATGAGTCTCCTTGATCGAAGAGACAGACGGCTCCCGTCCGCGAGAGAACATGCCTGCGGCTTCAGGGACAGAGGGGATGAGAAGTAGAAGAATGAGACCACACTGCACGATCCGAAATGTGCAAGAGAGACGGGCACTGTGCACACGAACACCTCCTGATACCACTCAGCCTCCGCCCTGATTCTGGATTCCGGCGACTCGTTTCCGCTGAGTATCTCCTATCATGGCACTCTTGGCTATTTGCGGCAAGGGTCTGACGAAAAGAATCATCTTGACTTTATGAGGTGAGCCAACGAATCTAAATCCTAATGACACTCAGTCCAGAAGAGGCGTGTCATTTCGCCGAGCAAGCATCCAAGGGAGTGGGCATTGCCCCCGCGCCTGCAGGTGCTAGCAAGCATACTATAGGCTCGGAGCCTGGAATCGGAAGGTGGGCGACCATGGAGCAAAATGTGCCTCATAAGGATGGAGCCAATTCCAAGACTCAAGTCATGCGTTTGACGGAGATAGGCATTGCTCTGTCTGCCGAGCTGAATCTTGATGCATTGCTTGAGAAGATCGTCCACCACGCTCGTGAGTTGACCGATGCGGATGCGGGAACATTGTATCTTCTGGCTGGCGACTGTCTTCATTTCAAAATTCTCCAAAACGCAAGTCTAGATATCTTTCAAGGCGGTACGACAGGGCGTCAGATTGATCTCAAACCGGTTCCTCTGGATCGGGCGAATGTCTCCGCCTATGCCGCGCTGGAACAGAAGACCGTCAACATCGAGGATGTCTATGAGTCAGAGGAATTCGACTTCTCGGGTCCCAGGCGGTATGACAGTGTGACGGGATACCGCTCGAAGTCCATGCTTGTCGTTCCCATGAAGAACCATGAGGGCAATATCATTGGTGTGCTGCAGTTGATGAACTCCGTTGATCCCCAGACCGGCGAGGTCATACGCTTCCACGACGAGGTTGTTGGATTGACGGAAGCGCTGGCTTCTCAGGCGGCAGTTGCGATCACCAACGCCAGTCTCATCGAAGAGACCAAGGCGCTCTTTGAGTCCCTTATTCGCGTTATGGCGACGGCCATTGATGCAAAATCCCTATATACAGGAAATCACATTGAGCGCGTGGCGCTCCTGAACCTCTTTCTGGCACGGGCGATCAATGAGAAGACAGAAGGGCCACTGGCCGGAGTCCAATTCTCTGAGAAGGAGCTGGAGGAAATCCGTTTGGCGGGCTGGCTTCATGATGTCGGCAAGATCACCACACCCGAATGGGTGATGGATAAGGCGACAAAACTCCAGGCGATATACGACCGGATTGGTCTGATCAGGATGCGGTACGCTTTCATCAAAGAATCTGTGAAGGCTTGTTCACCAAGATCGGATCAATGCGGAAAGGTGCAGGAGACTTCGACTACGGGCGATGAAGAACTTCCCGCAAGACTTGATGAACTCGACCAGGAAATACAGTTTTTGGAACAGTGCAACAAGCCCTCAGAGTTTCTTGATGATGAGAAGCTCGCCCGACTGGGTCAGATCGCTCAGAAGACCTTTGAGTTTGAGAGCGAGACTCACGCACGGCTGACGGAAAACGAATTGTACAACCTCTCGATTCGCAAGGGAAGCCTGACGTCCGAAGAGATTCAGGTTATGAAAGATCATGTCGTTGAGACAAGAAAGATGCTCTCCCAGATTCCTTTCAAGGGTCATCTAAAGAACGTTCCACTCTACGCCGCCCAGCATCATGAGAAACTCAATGGAACAGGCTATCCAGATGGTCTTCACGAACAGGATATTCCAATTCAGTCGCGAATTCTTGCCGTGGCTGACTTCTATGAGGCACTCGTTGCCAAAGACCGCCCCTACAAGAAGCCCATGCCGCTGGAAGTGGCCTTCTCAATCCTTCGAAAGGCTGCCCAAAACGGGGAGATTGACTCAGATATCCTTGACATTCTGATTGAAGACAAGGTCTATGAGCGTCTTGAAAAAGGGAAGGAAGGATAGTCTTCCCAAGCGTGTTCTCTTTCCTCGGCCATCAACGCTTGCAGATTTCTGTTCGATTCTCAGCCAGACGAGTCTCTCAAGAAGCCGGATTTCTGATGAAACGGTTCATTTCCCGAACAAGCAGTTCACGAGAGTGGACATAACTCGCGTGCCCGCAGCCGATGGCCCCGAAAAATGAAGGAATTGTTGACAGTTTGGGAACGTGGATGATACTATACGCATAGTATGAGTTACTATGGGTTATTATATTGGTTTATTTCCACTCCAAGGAGGAACGAGGCGCTCTTTTACGGGCATTGGACAGCGGTAATTGCGAGCACCTACTGAACTTATCATGATGAAATTCAACCTATTTGCTATGCTGTTTCTGGCGTGTTTTCTGGTGGCGACATGTTCTTTTGCGCAAACCGACACGCCAACCGACACGCCGACGGAGACCCCTACCGATACACCGACGCCAACGGTGACTGATACTCCTACCGACACGCCCACACCAACGGTGACAGATACGCCTACCGAAACACCGACCGACACACCAACACAGACGCCAACGGATACTCCGACGGAAACCCCTAGTGACACGCCGACGGAGACTCCTACCGATACACCGACGCCAACGGTGACGGATACACCCACCGAAACACCGACTGACAC
>JAKQFZ010000730.1 GCA_029558215.1 Candidatus Omnitrophota bacterium | reverse complement strand
GTTACATGCTCTCGACACTACACGGGAACTGCTCGTGTCGAAGCACAGGATCCTGATGATGCTATTCAGATCGTCAAGAACATGACGACGCCCACGCTCGAGGAGATCTGGTCTGAACATGAGCAGTACGACACAACCTGGGAGGTTGAGGACAACGAACCTGAACTCGTGGAGGAAAGTGATGCCTAAGATCAAGAGTGAGATTCTTAACGGGGTCAACGTAGATTTTCACGTCAACGAAGACGGAAAGTTCTACTGGCTAACGGAGAGACATGATATCGGAAACAATTACCATCATGACTCTCTCAAAGCAGCCATCGACGACGCCAACAAGAAGACCAAACAGGCATCAAAGCAGACTTCGATTGCAGCGACCATGCTCGATGAAAATGATTTTCGCAACGTGTTCGAGCTCACCGTTGGGACGATAGTCGGCATCCACCAACGACTCAACCAACCTCTCTTCCGCAACCAGGCTGGAGAAGCTATCCGAGATACCTCCAACAAAAAGTGGATCCCGAAAGCTCTCGAGGTCGACGAGGCCACCCATCTTCGTAATCTTTGGGATCAGGTCCAAAAAGCTAAGAAAGATTACGAGGACTACAAGAGAGATCTCGGAGTCCTCCACTGGAACGAGATGAACACCTTCATCGAAGAAAGGATGAACTCCAGTGGATCCTGATGCTTGTCTCAGGCTCATCCAGACGACCGACATTTACTCTCATGAGTGGGATGAAGCCTGCGGGAATCTGTGGGAATGGCTCACTAAGGGAGGGTTTACTCCAAAGTGGTGGCATTGTCACTTAGGCACCTGGAAATATCTCAGCTGGATCCATAGCAGAAAGAGTTAAGAGACCCCGCCCACAAGCGGGGTCTCTGCATTAAACGAAAGGTAAGACCTATCATGTTCAATCTGTTCAAGAAGCCAACCCCAAGGACTCAGGTTGAGTCCTCGGATGAGAAGAAGGGAAATCCTCCTACGGTTCTGGGACGGTGGAAGCTGATCACCCCCGAGGGAGGCGAGCTGATCATCCGAGCCATCGAGTCCAACTCCGAGCCGCTGCGTGGCAAGAAGATGCTCGGCTACTTCGATGACGAAACCAAGAAGTACGTCTCCTTCGCCTTCATCTACCCAGACGGTGGCCTGGCATACTGGAACCAGTTCAAGGGCCACGAGGTTCAAAAAGTCGGGGAGAAGTTCCTTGAGGTTCTCAGTGCGGGTGGTGAAGTAGACGGATTCCACATCGAGGAACTCCACCAGTCAACTCGTGAACTGAAGTTCGACGACCTTCAGCCTCTCGGCAAGGCCATGATTCACTTCCAGAAGGGATAGAAAGGAGACAAGGGACGGGGCCGAGGCGCCCCGTCCCTTAGCACATCATGAGAACAGAAAATGAACGGGCAGCAGACAGGGATCGTATCCTGAAGGAGATCAGAGAGTACCCTGGGCAGTCAGCAAACACTCTCAGTCTCAAACTACTCATCCCTTACAACCAATTGTACAT
>JAKQFZ010000826.1 GCA_029558215.1 Candidatus Omnitrophota bacterium | reverse complement strand
CATTGGAAGATTACTGGCGCCGGCGTGGATTTCCCGCGCTGGCGCTTTCTTCTGTTGACGTGGGGTGTTGGGTGCGTCCCTATGAGCCTCTCGTGGCACGTCAGGCACTGGATGAAGGAAAGATTGTGGTGCTTGCCGGTGGGACGGGGAACACTCATTTCACCACCGACACCGCTGCAGTCTTGCGTGCTGTTGAACTGCGAGCGGATGTTTTGCTCAAGGCAACCAAGGTCAACGGTGTTTTCTCCGAAGACCCGTTCAAGAACCCCAATGCAGTGCACTATTCGCGCCTGACTTTTCAGGAGGCTCTGGAGAAGAGACTCCAGGTGATGGATCAGACCGCGTTCGCTTTGTGCCGTGAGCAGAATCTAAAACTCTTGGTCTTTTCGATGCAAGAGGAGGGGAATCTTTTGGCGGCGTTGGAAGGCAAGGCCGTCGGAACAATCGTTGAGAAAGGAGTCGAAACCTGATGATCACTGAACAGATCGTGAAGGACACACAGGCAAAGATGGACAAGGCCATCGCTGCCGCGAAAAGAGAACTCGGTGGAGTTCGAACGGGACGCGCGTCCCTGACTCTTCTTGACCCAATAAATGTTGAGGTCTACGGAGCAAAGACTCCGTTGAAGCATCTGGCGAATCTTTCAACTCCTGATTCGCACACCATTATTGTCCATCCTTGGGACAAGACCGTTTTGTCAGCGATTGAAAAGGCGATCCTCAAATCAGAACTTGGGCTTACGCCCATGAGTGATGGAACCGTCATCCGGATCAATGTTCCCCCCTTGACCGAGGAACGACGCAAAGACCTGGTCAAACTGGTCAAGAAACTGGCGGAAGAGGGTAAGGTGACGATTCGAGCAATTCGTCATGATGCCAACAAGGAACTCAAGGCAAAGCAGAAAGAGAGCGAAATCTCTGAAGATGACGAGAAACGTGGCTTGGACAAGATCCAGAAGGCGACGGATGAGTACATAAAACAGATAGATAGTCTCCTGGCCGACAAAGAACAGGAGATCATGAAGTTCTAACTGGGTTGTCTCTGGGGCTGGTGCTGAATCTGGATGGGGGCGGTGTCGTGTGGTTTTCAGCTCGGGTGCGACACGCCCAGCGAAGCCACAAGACTTCAGACTGTTCGCTCTCGGGGTGTAGATTCTTCCACTTCCTGGCTCA
>JAKQFZ010000825.1 GCA_029558215.1 Candidatus Omnitrophota bacterium | reverse complement strand
GAGGTGCAATCCGGAGAACAAGTCTTGATCATGGGGCCGGGACCAATAGGTTTGATGGCTGCTCGGCTGTGCCAACTGCGTGGAGTGGAAGATATTGTCATCGTCGGACGCTCCCACTCCAAGGCACGCTTGAAGGCAGCGAGACAAATGGGGGCAACCCAAGTCATACGATCAGACCTTGGTGAGATGAGTTCATTGAGAACCAGACATTTTCACAAAGCGCTTATCACTGCTTCGCCGTCTGTTATCCCTGAGATCATGTCATTCATGAGATTCGGTGCCATAATGGCTTTTCTTGGCATTGACTTTGGACCTGGAGGCGACGTGAAGATTCCAATGAATGATTTTCATTTCTCACGGCTTCAGCTGCGGGCTTCCCATGCTTCACCGGCACTGTTCTTTCCGGAAGTGCTTCATCTTCTAGGGAGTGGGCTTATCTCAGCACAGCCTTTGGTCTCACACGTCTTCACTCTCAACCAGTTTGCTCAAGCCCTGAAGACAGCCGCCGAAGACAAGACCTCCGCCATCAAAGTCATGATTCAGAATCCCGAACCGGCATAGGACAGGCACTACGAGTGTGTTCATCACTCCTGCAGCAAGTCCCGAACTGCATCAACGATGAAGGACTGGACTCTGGGCAGATGAAGATTGCCCATGTGACCTCCAAAATCAAACAACACAAGACGATCCGGCCCAAGAACACGACTCAGCCATTCGTTATCTTCAGATGAAACCAAGAAGTCATTTCGGTTGTTTATGACGCGAAGATTGCTCAGCTTGGCGATTGCACTCCGTTGGGTTCGAAGATCTGAGGACTGAAGAACATGATCCCTTGTCCATGCGTGATTCCTCTCCTGAGAGTAGGGAATCAGAAGCCTCTCAAAATAGTCGTTATAGGAATACCGCATCATCTCATGATAGGAATCGTCACGGCGGATCCATGACGGATTCGAGCGGAAGCGACCTGACTTCCTTTGACGTTCGCTCTCATAGATAACGTCTCTCAGCTTCAGCCTGAAACCAAAGCCGATAAGGAAGCGTGCTTCCAGCGGATCAAAAGGCAGCCCGTCTTCTGATTCCAACTGATCCACATCCAACTGTGCCATCTTCATCAGCGCCTTTTCCATTCGGTCATGGCGTTCCTCTGCCGCCCATTGGTTGGGTGAAGTGAAGTATTCGTCCAGTCCGAGCATGCCACGATAGAGACTGACCGGCGTGTTAATCGCCACGTATCGGTCAAAGCGTTCATCTTCTGGAGATTCGACGTCATTCACCGCAACAAGTGTCGTCAGAAAGCCGCCTAGAGAGACACCAACAAGGGCTTCCCGCACGATGCGGTGCGAGTAACGCTCTTTGATGCTCTGACGAATCGCCCTTAGTGCATGCCTGACATCTTCGACATCGGGTTCGGAGAATCCGGGCAGATTGCTACTGGCAGCCTTTCGCATGAATTCGGGGTGCATTGTGTTGCTGATGGTCAAGACTGAAAAGCCAGCATCATAGAGAACTCGTGCGACGGCAACGTTGCCCTGACTGAGCCGGTGCGCCCCAAGACCGGGCAACAGATAGACCATCGGCGACGGCTTCGGTTGAAGCCAATATGAATAGGAAATGGTCTTCCCTTTGGACTCCAAAGCCACGGACTCAGTTCGCGCTCTGTTGAGAAATGCAAAGCCCTCTTCCTTCAGGTAGAAGACAGAGGAAAGAGTCTGCACCGCTTCGTCGTCGGGAGCGCTGACAAAAGAAACATCCGTCACGCTCTCTTTCCGCTCAAGAGACACATACATCCGAAGAAGACTGTAGGGGTCGGGATTGGTCGTCACGAAATGATGGTAGGGATCCACCTTATAGACCAGATCGTTGTAGGCCAGAACGGGAGCGGCAGGAAAGAAATATGAAGGCGGCGAGGCAAAAGCGTCCCCCAATCGACCCACAAGATCACGCTCGTTACTCGGTCCCAGAACAGGAAGCATGAGGTAGAGTCGGGGGCTCCATCCCCAATGCCCAAAAGTTTGTCCCAAGTCCTCATCGGAACGTCCAATACCCATGCGCGTTGCGGGATCAAAGAGACCCGCCAGCCCCCAGGTGCTGTTCACGAGGAATCGGTATGTCTCGTCACCCGTACCTTTGAAGTTCAACTGGAGCAGGTTGTTGGCCAACCTGGCAGGGTAGTTGATGTTGTGACCCGCTTTGCGAATGCAGTCACGAACCGGCTTTGGCAGCACGAGACGGTAGCCATAACTCGTGGGAGTCACCACTCCCACCATAACCAGATGATTCACAACACTGATTGAACGATTCATCGGCTCCAAAGGATCAGGGATGGGTTCGTAGACGGGAACTTCGACACCGCTGTCTACAATATCAGAAGTGACACCTGTCATACCCTTGGAGTTTGACGAAGCACACCCAATAGACATGATCACAGTCAGGATGACCAGCCAGATTCTGAGGACACAGCCTCGCAAATGCATCTCTCGCATAGATTCACAAATCCTTTCAGAGTAACTTTGGTGTGAGGGAAGACACCTTCAGCCAGAGTCTGTATCGAAAGGAGAAACTCCCTCGAAGATCAGTTGTTGAACCGCTGACCTCGCACTCATCAGAGCGTTCAGATGCCGACACTCTTGAATGTGGGGAGATGATTCTTGTTCTTCAGAAGCATCTCTTTGACCATCTTTCGAATCTCGACCAGAAACAGCACGGCACAGGTCAACGGATCGTAAGTTACCGAATGCAAGACAAGGGTCGGATCGCCTGTCAGTGCAGCCTCAACAGCCATCTCTTCAACAGCGATGCTAATGTTGTTGAGCGCCGCGCACTGAGGGGGGAGCGATCCCACATACATCGGATTCAAACCCTTTCTGTTCGCGAGGACAGGCACTTCCACGCAGGCGTCCTGAGGCAGATTCGGAATCAGACCTGTGTTGGGGACGTTCCCGTTGAACTCATAGGGCTCCCCACCAACATAGGCGTTAATGATATGCGCTGCATACTCATGACCTCGCTCCAATGAGAAAGGAGCACCTTTCTTGAACCAATCCTTGACATCGTTCTTCCAGTTCTTCTCGGCGCGAATATAGTGCTTTAGAATGTAGGCGTACTCACCTGGATTCCAGCCGGTACCGCTCTTGCAGTATTTTTCGATCAGATCGGGACGCTTTCTAAACCACCAATTGTACTCAGAATTGTGTCCACTTGACTCTGTCACATAGTAGCCCAGATGCAGGAACATTTCGTTTCGAACCTGCTCATGATTGTAGATCTTCTTGTCCTTTTTGACGATTTGTCGAAGC
>JAKQFZ010001253.1 GCA_029558215.1 Candidatus Omnitrophota bacterium | reverse complement strand
CTGCAACTGGTCGCCGAATCTGTGAAGGTCGGCTATGATGTGCGCCCCAGACGGCTGGATCCACTCTGTGAATTCCAGAATGGTACGCTTCTGGCTTTCGTGACTGATCGTGCAGATCAGGGCGAAACATTGCTTACGATGGCAACGGATCCCTTGCCGGAGATCGTTCTGCGTGGAGTGGACGACGCAACGATGACCGTGTTCTTGGATCGTTTTTATGTTGAAGGTAAAGCGAGCAGTGGGCAGCAGATTGCGAGCCTGAAGATTAACGGCCGGGAGATGATGAATGAGTCTGCACTTGAAGTCCACTTTGCCAGTGTTGTCGATCTTCAAGAGGCGACCAACACCATTCAGATTGCCGCATCGGATAAGAACAACGTCCTTAGCGAACGGACGGTTCAGGTGTTGCGAGTTGTGCCGGATGCCCAATCCCTTGGAACTCGATTGAGCCTGACTATTTCACCTCTGGAAGTCATGGGAGAGGCTTCTCAAGCGGGTTCTCTCATTGAGGATAGGATGATGCGTGCCTTTGTTGCACCGAAGAGGTTCCGAATCCTTGATCGCGCGAGTCTTGATACGATTCTCCTGGAACGAAAGCTTTCAGCAACGGATCTGGCTGACCCTTCGACTGCGGCGCAGATGGGTCGTCTCCAGGATGCCGAGTTCATCCTCACAGGTTTTGTTCGGCACCGGGTTGCAGAGTCTGGATTGGAGATCATGGGAAGGCTTGTTGAGACAGAGACAGGTCGAGTGCTCTTCGAGCACGATGTCTATGATGAAAGTGTGCAGGGCGATGGACTTTCTCAGATGCTTGAGGGATTGTATCTGAAGTTTGCCCGACACTTCCCCTTGCTTGGCGGACCGGTGCTTGAGGCGGGGCGTCAGGGAGTGTCCGTTGAACTGCCTTATACAGGTTTGGCGCGTGCTGGAATGCGCTTCGTTGTCTACCGTGAAGGCAAGCAGTTGGTTCATCCTGTCACTGGGAGAGTCCTTGGTGCAGCAACGACGATTCTGGGTGAAGCGATCATTGAGAGAACGGTTGAGAACGGGGCTTTCATGAAGGTTCTGGATGGGGTGAGAGTGTCAAGTCTAAGTCCTGGCGATCGAGTCATCGCGCGATAGGAGGCTCTGGTGAAGAGGCATCTTCTCTTGTTCTGTTCAGCATCCATTGCGCTGACGATGGGGCTTTGGAGTTGTGCAGATGAGATGAGTCAGTCCCACTCGGATGAGGAGTGTTCCTCCATTGTTGTTGAGAGGCATTTCGGTGAGTATCCGGTCTGCATTCGAGAGATATTTCTTGCTGGCCGTGTCGCCGACGCCTCGGGCGTTGAGAGGTTCTCAATCAATGGGGAGTCACTCCCTTTAGAGGACGGGCATTGGACTGCATTTCAGTCTGTGACTGCCGGGAGCAATGAGTTCCGTCTGGAAGTTCAGCACAAGGGTGGCATCGTTTCCCAGAAAGTGCTCGAAGTGGTTGCGCACAGTGCGTTCACGCTTCCCGATGAACTCCGTGACAGGCTTATCGTTGTTCCTCTTATCGTCGGGGGCTCTCCAACATATCGTGTAGATCTCTTCACACAGGCCTTCTCTGAAACCCTTCTTGAGACCAGAATGTTTCGGGTTGTCGAAAGGGGACAGTTGGAGAGTATCCTATTGGAGCATGAACTTCACAGATCAGATCTTGCGAGTGTGGAAAATGCAGTTCGTGTTGGTCGTCTCCTGTTGGCGGAGCATGTGGTGATTCTTCGAGTGTCCGAGACTGCAGACGAATTCAATGCCGCGGCTCGCCTCGTCAGTGTCCAGAGTCAGGAGATTCTGTGGACGACAACCTTCAAGTCAAGCAGTTCTCTTGCCACTGAAAGCGAGAGCCTTGGCCGAGGCATCGCCCTCAGTCTGGCGATGCTATTCACCATTCAAGACGCTGTGATCCTGGACAGCTCGGCGTGGCCCGAGGTGTATGTTGATAAGGGGTTTTTAGATGGGTTGAGTGAAGGCGTTAAGGTTGTCAGTCTCAATGGAGAACGACCGCGGCTGCTGGGTCGGATTTCCGAGGTACAGGACTGCGTTGCCAAGGCGGTCTTCAGTGTCACCGAGACGGTCTTTGAGCCGGGACAGAGTGTACAGGTCTTTGGATACATGAACCTGCCAAAGCCCTAGTACTGCAAGTGAATGAAGTCGGGGTCAGATCATAAGAGACAGAAGACTTCCACATCACCAGCACCTTTGAGGGTTTTGGTTCCCAAAGCAGCGGCGCGACCCTTGTCCCAGTCAGTCAGATGAGAGATGAAAGGCTCCGAGAGGACAATGACATCCCTGGACGGATCTGTTTCGAAGGAATCTTTGATCCTTGGATCTTCTCGGCGCACTCTCTCAAGGGAAAAGACTCCGTGCACATTCTTGCCTGAGACATCTCCGGTGGTTGTCACGAGAACTTGCCCCCAGTGCAATGCGTGCGAGAGGCGGACTTTGACGCCAAGAGTGCTGCGGACATGTTCGCCGAGTTCTATTGCGCACTGCAATGCAGGTTCTGCCTTCTCAAAGCAGGCAAGAAATCCGTCTCCGGTACATTGAAGAAACGAATCCTGTTGACTCCAGAGCGCATTTTCCAGAAACGAACCGATTGCTGAGACGACCTGGATTAAGAGAACCTCGTCGTCTTTGATGACGATCGAAGAACCGACGACGTCGGTTACCAGCAGAGCTTGTTCTCGTTCCTGGACGACTTTTCGGAAAGGAACCAGCACGTTTCCCTCTGTGGCGACTCGGGTTTGTTGAGCCTTCATCGTCTCGTCCGAGTCGTGCTCGGAATGAGTAATCAGAAGTCTCGTGTGACCGACGATGAACCACGAAGGGATCAAGAGTGCAACCGGATCGTTGGGTGCAAGTCGTTTGTTCTCGACAAAGGTGCCATTGGCGGATCCATTGTCAATGAGAATGACCTTTCCGTCTTCACACTTCATGTGGCAGTGATTTCTCGACACCCATTTGTCGTTCGTAAGCGCAAGGCCATTGGCGGGATCGCGTCCAATGGTGAGTGTCTGACCGACTTGGAGGGGAACCTTGATCTCGGGGCGTCCTTCAGCCCAGACGGTGATGAGAGCGACAACTTCTGGAGTCTCAGATGCAGGGGTATTCATCATTGTTTCTTGCCGCGATGGGCGACATGCCTCCGAGGAACAAGGGATAGAAAAAGGCTGCTTCTCCAGTCCCGCTGACATTAAGGCTTTCTCTAGATTATATCCTGCTCAAGACGTGTCAAGTGCAATGTCGAAATGGCGAAAATCAGTTGATCTACGAGCAGGCAGCATGTACGATTCAGATGGGAGTGGCTTTGCGCTGATGTTATCGTGTGGCTGGGAGCCATAGGTGATGAGTTTCGTTCTGTGAACATGTGATTTGATGGACTGATGATACGGAGCCCAGATTCCGAGGTTCTGGGCGAGGCGTCAATGAGACAACACGACAGCTTAGAACAGAATACCGAAATTCGGATCAAGCCGTATGAGGTTTACCCTTTCTCACGGGACTTTCTTGCGAAGAATCCTGCCGAGAAGACCTATCTCTTCGTTGACTCCGAGGAGCTCTTCCTCTTGGATCAGCTCCGTGAGCCGGTGACCATTGCCACGCTGATCGAGCGCTTCAGGAAGGAGTATGGCAGGTATTCCTGCAAGAAGATTTACCAGACGGTAGTCCATCTTCTGAAGCGCACATTTCTCGATGAGAAATCTCAGCGGTTGCTGTCGCAGAATCCCGATTTCGCTCCATTCATACCCAAACCGAAAATGAGGCGACTTTGCCCCTGGTCACCACCTCTCGTGCTGCAATTTCTCCTCAATCCGATCGCAAAATTCCTCGGAACAGTTCCGGGACTTGTTTTCATGGGACTATCCCTGGCCATATCTTTTCCGATGCTGATGCTCTCTCCTGGCGAACTGGAATACCTGGAAGTGAAGGGCTCCTATTTTATGGGAGCCTTATGTTGGCTCTGCTCTCTCATGATCATCGCCTGGCTCAAGAATCTTTTTCGCTTTTGCCTTCTGAAATCCCGGGGCCTTGAGACACCGAACTCGGGCGTGTTGTTCCAATGGGGCATTCCAATCTTCGATGTGCATGATGGAGATATTCTCACTCTGGGCTGGGCCGGGGTGCTCCGATTTCATCTGGCGTGCTTCCTGTTCACAGGACTTATTGGCTCTCTGGGCATTTTCGGCATGTTGCATGGGAATGTCATTGCCACAATCTGGGTATTGAGCGGCCTTGTGACTGTCTTTCTCGATCTCTCTCCCTTTGTTCCGAGAGAGATGCTGAGGGCTCTGGATCGACTCGCCGGAAAGAGCCAGCTTCTTGAAAATCTAAGGGCGTTTGTTGACAAGAAGTACGTCAAACGGGTTCTTCTGTTGAGCTCGTCTTTTCAGAATGAGGGATATTTCGTACTCTTTGGCACATTTGCCGTGCTTTGGGTGTATTCCGCATACCGTATTGTGAGTCTTGTCATCGAGTGGCACTTGAGTCGGCTTCAAGGCGTTCTCATACTGCAGGAAAGTCTTCTGGAGCGTTTTGCCGCAGTCGTGTACCTGCTGGCCTTTGTCTTTCCGATCCTAATTCTTGTCTGGCATGTGCTGAGAGTGCTCTGGCTGAACTATGCGCCAATCGTCAGGCGAGTGCTCAGTCGGATCTCGCGACTGGCATCCGGCTCTTCGCGTCGAATGCAGTTGAAATGTGAGGAAATCCTCACCTGTATTCGTAGCGTTCCTGTTTTTGGGGGGCTTTCTGAAGAGTCGCTGACACGACTTGCGGACTGTCTCGAGATTGAATGCTACCGGAAGAGAGCGCCCATTGTCTCTCAGGGAGACAAGGGGGACGCATTCTATGTAATCTACCAGGGTTCCGTGGCGATCATCTCAGAATCGGATACAGGATTGGAGACGGTTCTGGCCGTTCTTGGGAACAATGATTCCTTCGGTGAGATGTCTTTGGTGAATGAAAGCCCCAGGACAGCGACGGCTCTGGCTTTGACTCCCGTTGTGGCTCTGAAACTGAGCAAGGATGTCTTCCAGCATTTTGTCATGGAACACATCGAAGACAAGGAAGCCATCGTCAGACTGGTACAATTGGGTTCGTTTCTGAACAACACGCCTCTTTTTGAGGAAGTCCCAACAGAAGTTATGTATCAGGTGCTGATGCATGCGGAGCAACGGGAGTTCAGGCCTGGGGACATCATCGTCAGAGAAGGGGAGTCGGGCGATGAGTTCTTCGTCATTCGTTCGGGTGAGGTGCGATTCTGGAAGGACTATGGCCGAGCCAACGCAGTTGAAATCCGAACGCTGACTCAAGGAGGCCATTTCGGGGAGATTGCGCTGATGGAGGCGGGACTTCGTACCGCAACGGCGGTGGCAGAAACTGAATGCAAACTCGTCGTGCTGACCCGAGCAGCATTCTTCCTTCTGCTGCAGTCGAGCGTAACGTCGGGCGTCATGCTTGAGATGACAACCCGGGCAAGACTCAGAAGTGACATGGAGTTGGCGCGATGAGAATCTCTGTCCCGAAAATCGTCTCACTCCTTGTGCTCATCTGGTGTATTCGATCGGGTATGAACGCCATGCAGATCAACGTGAGACAGATCCTTGCGATTCCCCAGCGGATTGTTGCCTTTCAGGAAGTGGGGCAGATACATACCCTTGTTCTGAGTCACCTGACACTTGCCTCAAAAGACTATGTAGAAATCGTGCTTCAGCAGTTCTGCCGAGAGAACATCACGGGAAAAGGCCGAGATCCGGCAACGGATCCCTGGGGAAATCCCTACAGAATCTGGTGCAACCGTTATCTTTTCCCTTCGACGTTCGGCGTGCGCCTTGGAGAAAATGATCGTGACAAGTTTCTCATTGTTTCCGGCGGCGAAGATGGCCAATTCAACAACAGAGGAGATATCAAGAGCAGACCGTGAAAGCAAGATCGGTGAGATATCATTTTGCAGTTATCTTGAAAGAAGTCGCGAGGGTCTCTCGTATAGGTGTGGTGAAAGGCGGATTTTGGAACGATGGACTTAGGGAGTGCGCAATCTTGCTTGCGCGGAAGGATGAAAGGTGGAACTCGCAGACTCGTTCCACACTACAACTACAACCGGAGGATTTGAGATGAATCGAATGATTTGCAGGATGATTGTTGTTCATTGTCTTCTGTTGGTATGTGCACTGGGATGGGGACAGGAGACGCAGACGCGAGTGCTACAGCAATGCGGATATGGGATGCTCAACTGTGCAGCCTATTCACCCAATCCTGACCGACCGTTTGTTGTAACAGGTGGGAGTTCAGGAGCAGTTATCTGGAATGTTTTGACTGCACAGCCGATCCGTTTCTTAAGGGCACCGGGGCACACTGTGAGTTCATTGGCGATTGCTCCTGGTGGAACGCAGGTTCTGACGGGAAGTAAGGAAGACTGTACTGCAAGACTCTGGAATGCTGCCACTGGAGTAGTTGTCCGCACCTTTGAACTTTCGAGATCAGTCGAATGTGTGGCTTTTTCGCCGGACGGGACGAAAGTCCTGACGGGAAGCGATGACCAAACTGCGAGGCTGTGGGATGTCACCACCGGTGATCTCATCCGGAGTTTTACTGGGCATGCATCTGAAGTTCGCGGCGTTGCCTTCTCCCCAGACGGGACAAAGATTGTCACCGGAAGCGACACAGGCAACCCTGAGTATCGCGGCGTTGCAAAACTTTGGGATGCTGCAACGGGGGATCTGATACGAACAATTGAAGGCCCCGTGGAATCTTACGTCACTTCCGTCTCTTACTCCCCGGACGGGACGAAGATACTCACGGGCGGTTGGGACGGAGTTGCCAGACTGTGGAATGCCACTAGTGGCGATCTAGTCCGCAACTTTGTGGGACTTACGGTGCCTGTCAACTCTGTTGCTTTTTCCCCTGACGGTTCGAAAGTGCTGACGGGAAGTAGTGATGACACTGCCAAGCTTTGGGA
>JAKQFZ010000808.1 GCA_029558215.1 Candidatus Omnitrophota bacterium | reverse complement strand
GCCGTCGCGCCGGATGTCCTGGAGCAGACGCTCTACCATTTTGAAGGCAACGATGCTGTGGCACATCTGTTCAAGGTTGCCGCCGGACTTGATTCCATGGTGCTTGGTGAAAACGAGATTCTCGGACAAGTCCGAACGGCCTTTGCCGCGGCCTGTGAATCCGAATGCACCGGTTCGTTTCTGAACCGGATGATCCACACGGCACTTCAGGTGGGTAAGGATGTTCGAACCTGCACGGCTCTCAACGAAGGAAGCCTCTCGGTCAGTCACACCGCGTGTGATCTGGCAGAGGAGCATTTTGGCGATCTTTCCAACGCTTCCGTTCTGGTCATCGGTGCAGGGGAGACCGGGCAGCAGGCCGCGCGCAATATGCAGGCACGCGGCGTGAAGAAGGTCATCGTCACCAACCGAACCTTGGATCGGGCGGCTCCCCTGGCACAGTGTTTCAAATGTGAGATTCTTCCTTTTCAACACTTGGATGAGGGATTGCAGGCGGCTGATATCGTCATCAGTTGCACGAGTTCACCTGAACCCATTCTGACGCGACAGACCGTAACATCTGCTATGGCAAAGCGCGCTCAATCCGATCCCTTAATGCTCATCGATCTTGCTGTGCCCAGAGACATCGAGGAAAGTGTGGCGGGTATTGCCGGTGTGGCGCTCTTCAACATTGACGATCTGCAGTCCGTTGTTGAGGCAAATGCGGAGAAGCGTATGGCGGAAGCCGAAAAGGCGCATATTCTGGTGAACAAAGCTGCCGAGAAATTTGCCGATTGGCAGAGAACCCTCATCGCTGTTCCAACGATCCGCGAGTTGCAAACTCTCTTTAGCCGCATTCAGAAAGAGGAACTTGCCAAGTATTCCGAACAGGTCACACCAGAAGAGCTGCAGCGAATTGAAAAGGTCTCAGGGGCGATCACCCGACGCATTGCCCAACTGGCTATCTCCCGAATGAAGGAAGCGTCAGGCAGACCCAATGCGCAGGCGTTCTTTGAGAGTGTTCAGCGGCTCTTCGATCTGGAAGACACCAAGCAATGAAAGACATCCTACGCATCGGCGCACGTGCAAGCCAACTCAGCCTCAGGCAGGCAGAATGGGTCTCCACACAGCTGACTGTGCACTCTCCCCAATTGCACATCGAGATAACAACCATCACGACAGCGGGCGACAGAGATCAGGATCGAAAGTTCGCTGACATGGGGGTCACGGGTGTTTTCACTCGCGAAATCGATCGCGCTTTGCTTGAAGGCAAGATAGATGTTGCCGTTCACAGCCTGAAGGATTTGCCAACAATCCCAACGCAGGGATTGACTCTCAGTGCCGTCCCGTGTCGGGAAGACCCACGGGACGCTTTCATCAGCCTGGACGGAAGAACGCTTGTCGAGATGGATCCAGACGCGAAGATAGGAACCAGCAGCGTTCGCAGAGAAGCGCAGTTGCGGGTTCTTCGAAGCGATCTTCAGATTGTCGCTCTTCGGGGCAACGTGGATACGAGAATCCGGAAACTCCGCGAGAGTAAGCAGTATGACGGGATCATCATCGCGTACGCAGGCCTCAAGCGTCTCGACAGAGCGGACGAGGCGACAGAGATCTTGGAAACGGAGCGTTGGCTCCCTGCGCCTGGACAAGGCGCGCTGGCATTAGTCACAAGAGAGTCCGACGAGACGATCAGGGCACTCGTTCAACCGCTGGATGATCCGGATTCTCACCTTGGTATTGTTGCCGAGAGAACCCTTCTGGAGTCCTTGGGCGCCGGATGTCATGTTCCAGTCGGAGCGTACGCCAGGATTCACTCCACCGGAGTGACTCTGGACGGCTTCATCTCGGAAGTTGACGGAAGTTCCTTTGTCCGCGACAGAATTGACGGGAGAAGAGAAAAGGCGGCGATGCTTGGAAGGACACTTGCGCAGACGCTGCGCGAGCAGTTCGATAGGACAAGGAAATCATGACTGAAACCGCACATGGAATCGGCGTCGTCTGGCTCGTGGGAACCGGTCCGGGAGATCCGGACTTGATCACTCTGAAGGGCTTGAGGTGCATCGCTGAGGCAGATGTGATCGTGCATGACCGTCTCATTCCGCATGTGCTTCTCAACCATGCGAAAGAGAAATGTGTTCTGATAGATGTGGGCAAACGGCCTGACCACCATACTCTGCAACAGGAGCAGATCAACGAACTTCTTGCCGATCAGGCAGCGCAGGGAAAGAGAGTTTGTCGTCTCAAAGGTGGCGATCCTCTGGTTTTCGGCAGAGGTAGCGAAGAAGCGCTCTTTCTTGCAGAGCGGGGCATTGGTTTCGAGATTGTTCCAGCGGTGACGGCGGGTGTGGGTGCTCTCGCTTACGCTGGCATTCCGCTGACGCATAGACAGATCGCTTCATGCGCCGCATTCATCACGGGTCATGAGGATCCTACCAAGCCAGAAAGCGCAATCGCATGGGAGGCTCTGGCATCCTTTCCTGGAACACTTGTTTTCTACATGGGAGTCAGACATCTTCAGCAGCTGACTGCGAATCTGATCCAATACGGGCTCTCTCCCAGTACACCCGCTGCAGTTATCGAGAACGGAACAACGCCCCGCCAGAAGGTCTTGGTGGCAGATTTGGCAAGTCTTGCACGACGTGCAGAACAACAGCAATTCAGGCCTCCTTCATTGATCGTGGTGGGGGAGGTCGTCGCACTTCGAAGGGAGATGAGTTGGTTTGAAAAACGACCACTCTTCGGGAAGACAATTCTTGTCACGCGATCCCGAGAACAGGCATCCGAGCTTGTGGCAAGACTTGCGGAACTTGGTGCTGAAGTGTTTCAAGCCCCTGCGATTGGCATCGAGAGTCTCGCACAGACGACACCCATGAGAGAGGCGGCAGCATCATTGGAGGACTTCGACTGGATCGTCTTCACGAGTCCCAACGCAGTTGACGCCTTCTGGGGAGCACTCCGGCTGGAACGCCGAGATGCCCGCGCTT
>JAKQFZ010000799.1 GCA_029558215.1 Candidatus Omnitrophota bacterium | reverse complement strand
TCGGATTCCCCGACAAATACTCCGACTGTCACCCCGACAGACACGTTCACATACACGATGACTCCGACCGCAACGCCCACTGATACAGCCACCTTCTCTCCGACAAACACGCCATCGTACACCCAGACACCAACGGACAGTCCGACGGATTCACCGACCCGGACGTTTACAGCCACATCAACCCCGACGGACTCGCCGACAAGTACACCGACGAATACTCCGACGGAGACTCCAACCTGGACTGCAACAGCGATGGATACCTTCACAGCAACGTATACATCAACCGCGACTCCGACAATGACACAGACTTTCACCAATACTCCCACCCGGACTTCCACACCCACCGCAACGGACAGTCCAATTCCAACGCCGAGGCGTCTGGTGCTTCGCGAAGGATGGCCTCAGAGAACGGTTGGGAAACTCCGTTCCTCGCCTGCCGTTGCTGATCTGGATGGAGACGGGATGATGGAGATTGTGATCGGTTGTTATGAGGCCATGTCTACGGGTGGTCTGGCGATGGATTGTCCTATCTGCCAGAGGCTGATGGGATCATGTTCACCACGGGAGGCGGAATCCGATCCACTGCCGCCCTTGCAGACCTGAATGGAAATGGATTGCCTGAGGTGATCATTGGCTCTGACGATGACAAGGTTCATGTCGTGGATCCCACACAACTGAAGAGTGTGAGTGCCGCATCCAACCGCATTCGTGTGGACTTGAAAAAGAGTCCCTCAGCGCAGAGACCCATCCTATGGAGCGAAATGCTCGCGAGCACATCGTCCGTCGTTTTCGATTTGGGTTCAGCTGCCACGCGGGAATCGTCTCTCCAGGCGATACCAACACCCAAGGGGGATGTCTATGCCTCTCCCGCAGTCGGTTTCATCAACCAGGATGAACAGTTGGATATCGTGGTTGGGTCAGAAGACTATTCGATCTACGCATTCGACATGAATGGTTCCCTTTCCGGATGGCCAAAGAAGGTCAACGGCATGGTGCGCGCTTCTGTGGCTCTCGGGGATTTCATGGGCAGCGGCTCCAACACGATCCTGGTTGGAAGTTATGACTATCGTTTCTACGCATTTGCCCCTGACGGGACTTTCTTGAGTGGCTTCCCCTATACCGCCGGTGGCACAATTATCTCCTCCGCCGGTCTGTTCAAGAAGGCTCAAGGAGCACTGGGCATGGATGCCTTCTTCGGTTCCTCCGACGGTCGGATCCACGGTGTGAATCCGCTTGGAGCAACGCTTGCCGGCTGGCCGACTCAGGCCTCAGGTTCTCGCCCAGGCGTTCCAACCGATGTGGATGCTTCTCCGGCGTTGGTGGATCTGACAGGCAACGGTTTGCCGGAGATTCTTGTTGGTTCGGACAATGGATTCTTCTACTGCTTCAAGTATGATGGCTCGCTTCTGTGGCGTCGGGAGATAGGCGGTGAGCTGTTTTCATCGCCCATTGTGGCTGATATTGACGAAGACGGCTTGTTTGAAGTGGTATTTGGCAGTGCTACCGGTTACCTCCACACACTCAACACTGAGGATGGCTCAGACGCCTTTGAGTCCGGTGCGACCTGGATCGGTGGAGGCATTCTCTCAACGCCAACATGGGCGGACGTTGATGGAGACGGCCTGGGAGAGATCGTCATTGGCTGCTTCGTTGAGTCAACATCGGGAGCCGTTCATGGCGAAGTGTCAGTCTGGAAGACCGATGCACCATTCCTGCCCGAAAACAATCCTTGGCCAACCTTCCGACAAAACAACTATCGAACCGGTTGTGTTCGGTGAACCAGAGAATCACTGAAAACTGGCTTCAACGACCGGCGGTTCTGCGAAATCATTCCAGAATCGCTCGATAGTATTCCGATCTGCCTCTCCGTCATGAATCAGATATCGGTAGCGGGAAACGAAATCCTTACCAGGTTCAATCGCAAAGTCCCCGTCGAGCGGAGGCGCATAGCAGAAGAATGTTCCCCCCTTGTCCCAGATGCGCATCGGCTGTGGAAACCGGAAGTTGGAAGGATGTGTCAAAATTGTCACACCGGCATACCCCTGACCTACCGGACCGCTCATATCACACCACCTCGACTTCGTTCCATGGCCGTCAACGCGGGTCTTTCCTTCCGAAGTCTGAAGGTTCAACTTTTCATCTACCCATTCGACGGAACCTCGAAAACCGAAACCGCCATAGCGATAGTCAGGGAGGAGAAGGGGACTGTCGCCAGCAGTCTTCTGTACGGATGTCAGGTCCCAAAGCCAGAACGTGTCATCCGGTCCGCCGAGATTCCAGACACGGACTTCCCATCGTTCATTCAGTGCTTCTTTGGCGGGAGACGCGCTCAAGTCTGTGTGAACCATGTCCGCCGCAAATCCCCCGAAAATGGCTCCCGAAGCGCTCCAGTCAAAACCTGCGAACCGAACCGTTCCAGTTCCCCCTTTGAGATTCCAGAGATCCGGATGTCGTCCCTCAAACTCTGTCTTCGTCCAAGCACTCCAGATTCCCTTGTGATGAAGATGATCGGCGGGAAAGTCTTCTGTGACCATAAGTCCCGTTGGGCTCCACGCCGGATGTATGTAACCACTTCGAATGTACCTCGGATCGGTACCGACAGGTGGCACAACGTAGCCGTTGTTGTATCGAAGCACTCTTGCTCCACGGGCGACGATCTCAAGCCAGCCTTCATCCTGACGAACAATAACTGGCATGGATGCAACGGGATCTCCTTCATAGAGCTCAAACGTGCGAACCGAGTCTGCAGCAGTCTTTCCATTCAGGATCCACCACAGGACTGGCTGACCGCTGGGATCCATCTGGGATGGGATCGGTATGCGCGTGTCGCCTTTGACTTCAGTAAGGCGCAGTGGTCGCCAAGGATCTGGAAGCTGCGAAAGGTCAAGACTCACCGGCGTATCCTGGCGGTCGAATTTGCCCGACTGAACAGCGATCTTCCCAAGCAGCGCTTCGGTCTTTTTCACCGTGCCGATGTTCTTGGCAACCTTCTCAAAGAACTCGACACACTGAGCGATCTCCGGCATAGAGTTGTCCCAGTTGTGCTCATACTCAATCGAGAACACTGCCTTGATGTTCTGACGACGTATTTCAGCAAGCAATTCCGGAACATTCGCCTTGCCCGTGCCCCATGGAACGTCGTGAGCCGAGGGGCCAAAATCGTTCAGGTCTTTGAAATGAAATGTGACAATACGGCCTTCGAGTTTCTGAAGACACTCCAGTGGCGAAAGATGCGAGC
>JAKQFZ010000754.1 GCA_029558215.1 Candidatus Omnitrophota bacterium | reverse complement strand
ATAGGATACAGCATCAGCTAATTGGTCTCCGTGGCTGGATTCGAACCAGCGTTATTCTTGCTCCCAAAGCAAGTGCCATTACCGGACTAGGCGACACGGAGTTTTGGTGCCGACTACAGGGATCGAACCTGTGACCCCCTGTTTACAAAACAGGTGCTCTGCCAGCTGAGCTAAGTCGGCGAACCTCTTACTCGATCAAGCCAAGTTTCTTGATCTCCTTTTTCGACAACGACCGGCGCTTCCATGCATAGAGGTCGTGTCGGTGATACGCTTTATGCAACGCAGCGGGATCGATACGGACCCCACACGCATCGAAGTATACCTTGTTCACCGCATCGTAGCGGGGCGCTTTGGTCTTGTCACTGGTCGCAGCAAGAGTCACTTCGAACCAGTTCTCGTTGACCTTCAAGTAAAAACGTTCCTCGACAACCTTGATGCCAGTGAGAGCCGTAAAGGAAGGCTTGCGGTACTTGAAAGACTTCCTACGAAGGACGCTCTCGGGATCATAGTACCTACTGCGGAGCACTCCCTCCAGATCCACGTACACCTGACTCCAACTAGGGAGGCGCTCCAGAGGAACGACGCCTCCGTAAGAAGTGGTAACGTAAACCTTACCGTCACGTCCTTTCGTTGCGAAGTCGACCATCGTTTTGAAGTGGAGGCGAGCGTGCCAGCTACGAGTGTTGTTCGCCTTCGTGACCGCGCAGAACTCGCTGTACACGTCATCCCACTTACGACCGATGTTCTTCTCAATGAAACGGTACAACGGAGAGAGCATGTCGGAGAAACTCTTCTCCACTGCCCACCCGTAGACGCGCGTTTTCGCTCGCGTTCCGTACCTTCCTTCGTACTCGATCTCTCCATCGTCAAAGGTGAAAGCCCTCTCCTTCTTGATGCAACGAATCTTGCACCGGCTGAAGACTCGCCCCGCGTGGGAGTTGTACCTACCCGGAGTGATGATAACTCGGGCAATATCCTTTCTCATAGAACCCTCCATTCAAAGTACACATTCGACCCAGCTTGATGCCAGATCGTGTAGTACTGTTGAACGAGGGGTTCAACTGCTTGGAGGCGCTGATGGAGATGGAAGTCATGTCTGTTCCTTATCCTTGGTTGGGAAACTCTCTGCGAAACGCTTGTCTTTTCTCTTCCTTGATCCCTGGCCACTCAGCCAGAGCAAACAGTGGAGTTTGCCATAGAGGCCAGGTTCCGTAATTGCGAAATTGCCATGGCTGCTCTACCGCTACTAGGCCAGGTACTCTTTCAAGAAGTCGAGATGCTTCAGGTTCTCTTTCAGAAAGTCGAGACTGAGCCTCGACCACTCTTCCAGTTCGTTCGTTTCTGCAAACGAGAGCAGGTCCGGGAAAGAAAGCCATTGGCTATTTGAGAGATCCTCGCAGGGATCAGCTTCTTCACCTTCGGCCAGGTCGACCAAAAGAAGAAGGCCCACATGAACCTTGCCCACTTCGTCCTTGTTTGATTGAAGAACCGTGAGCCACTTACCGCCCGGACTGGATTGATCGATTCTCAACTCTTCTGCCAGTTCCCGAGAAGCACTGTTCCTGAGCGTCCAGTCAGTGGCCAACTTGCCGTACTTCGCAAACACGACGTCTTCCAGGTCCACGTGCCCTCCAACGCCGATGGAGTACAGAGAGTGAAGGCGATCCTCTCCTCCCGTTAGCCCTCGCTGGTAGACGAAGAACTCCTTCTTCCGGTTCCGAACCATCATGTAAGGGATGATCTGCAGGTAGTTGGGATCTTGCTCTGCGTGAGTACGCGGGATGTACCAGGGCTGAATTTCTTGGAGCGTCTGGTCAGGGCTACTCAGGGCGTCCTTCAAGGCGCCCAGATCCTGAGCTTGAATGCAAAGGATCAGGTTGTTGTGGTGCTTGTGTACCGACGGT
>JAKQFZ010000752.1 GCA_029558215.1 Candidatus Omnitrophota bacterium | reverse complement strand
TTCAGCACGTTCCGACGGATGTGCCCTGATGCAGCAAGAACTTCTTCAACTAAAGACAACGAATGCTGAAGTGGGTCAGTGGCTTGCTGAGAAGTGGCGATTTCCGGGACTTATCTCCGATCCTATCGGGTACAGATATAGACTTTCCAAGTATACGGGAGACTATCGAGCAAACGTCTCGGTGACCGCAGCGGCAGACGAGATCTCTCGAATCGCTGAGTTTGGGATTGCTGGGGATTTCAATCCTGCGTGTGTTGATCCGGAAGCGAAGAGGGTTCTGAGGATCTCGGATGAAGAGGTTCAGGTTCTTGTCTCTGAACTGCAGAAAGTCCGGGAAGAGACCAGTGAATTTCTTGCGATTCTGAAGGAAAAGTGAGACTTCTGGCATGAACGAGCAGATGGATGAGGGGAATTCCGCCCACTATGCAGAAGCCTTGCGCCAGATGACCCGTCGTTATGAGCGACTGGTGCAGGATTTGTCAATCCTCAAGCAAATGGATAGGGTGGATGACCCACGTGCCAACTTTGAGGACGTCTGTCGTCGTGTGGTGGAAGTCATTGCCTTCGGGTTTGCCGCAGAGAACTGCTCTCTGATGCTCATGGACGATGAGGACAATCGTCTCAAGCTTCGTGCTGCCTGTAGTCCATTCGAGGAGAAGGGAGTTGCATTTCGACCGGGAGATTGGTTTGGACGGACTTTCGAGCTGGGGGAGGGCATCGTTGGCCAGGTAGCTCAGGATGGTCAGGCAATCCGCGTTGATGATGTCAGCAAAGACAAGCGTTTTGTTCCTCAGCGAGAGGGTATGACTCCCGTCGGCTCAATCCTTTGTTTCCCGCTTCATGTGAACGAGGAGCTTGTTGGCGTACTCAACTTGAGTCATTCTCAACCCGGATTCTTCGGAGAAGACGAGGAGCGAAGTCTATCTCTCGTCGCTGAACGCTCAGCGCGCATCCTCGCAGGCCATTCCATGCTTCAGCGGTTGTGCGAGTCGGAGGCGCATCATCGTCTTGTGACCGAAAACGCTGGAGACGCAATCATTGTCTACGATGGTTCCGGGCGTATCGTGAGTGTGAACCCAATCGTTGGTGCAATGACTGGTACACTTCCAGAGGACTTCGTCATGGGACGCAGAGAATGGACATCTTTTGTTCATCCGGAAGATTCTGACAAGTACCTAGCTCATCGCAAGAGGGTTCTGGACTCGCTTACGGCGGACTCAATCGAATATCGTTTAGTGGATACGAAACATCACGTCCACTTCCTTGAACAAACCACATCTCCCATGGTTGACCCGTATGGGAACATCACGGGCATGATAGAGATCATTCGAGATGTAACAGAGCGCATACGGCAGCAAGAAGAGAAGAAGAGGCTCGAGGAGCAGATCCGTCACACACAGAAACTCGAAAGCCTCGGCGTTTTGGCTGGGGGGATCGCTCACGATTTCAACAACCTGCTGACAAGTATCGTTGGGTATGCCACTCTGGCAATGGTAGACCTTCCGGAGAGTACTCCCGCTCTGCAGAGCATCAGGCAGATTGAAGTAGCTGGGATGCATGCGGCGGATTTGTGCCGCCAGATGTTGGCATACTCCGGCAAAGGTCGCTTTCAGGTTCGAGCGCTCGATCTCAGCTGTCTCGTGCAACAAATATCGGATCTTCTTAGTATTTCGATTTCAA
This sequence comes from Candidatus Omnitrophota bacterium, assembly GCA_029558215.1. Lineage (GTDB taxonomy): Bacteria > Hinthialibacterota > Hinthialibacteria > JAKQFZ01 > JAKQFZ01 > JAKQFZ01. The sequence continues at coordinate 4,591 of JAKQFZ010000752.1, read as the reverse complement.
AAAAGGCTCAACTTGATTTCCGACTCGCCTCGAAACTGCCCTTAATTATGGCAGACTCAACACAGATCAACCAGGTCATTATGAACCTGATTACCAATGCCTCTGATGCCATAGGTTCAAGTGGGGGTACGATTACGATAGGCACCAGTGTGAGGAACTGTTCGAAAGAGGATTTCGCTGCAGCTCGATTCCCTCAGCGAGAACTTGCCGAGGGTCCTTACGTCTCCCTTGAGATTGCTGATACAGGAGACGGTATGACTCAGGAAACCTTGGACAGGATATTTGAACCTTTCTTCACGACCAAGTTTTCTGGGCGGGGTTTGGGTCTCGCAGCGGTTTTGGGAATTGTCCGTGGGCATCAAGGCTTTATCACTGTAACGAGTGAGGTTGGTACCGGCTCTGTCTTTAGGGTTCATTTCCCTGTCTCAAAGACCGTTGCTGTGGAAGCAGTTCCTCGTCCGGAGAGGAAGGCGGAATGGAAGGGAACCGGCACTATCCTTGTTGCGGACGATGAACCCTCCATTCTCAGGCTTACGTCGAGTATTCTCTCTCGAATGGGTCTGAGAGTCTTCACTGCTCGAAACGGTCGTGAAGCATTGCAGTTGTTTCAATCTCACTCTGACGCGATTTCCGCCATCCTCTTGGATATGACTATGCCCGAGCTTGATGGAGCTGAGACCCTGGTTGAACTGCGACGTTTGAACGATGACGTCCCAATCGTCCTTATGAGTGGATACGATGAGCACGACGCCCGTTCACATTTTGGGGTGGAGGATCTGGCAGGATTTCTGCACAAACCGTTTGGTGTGGCACAACTCACTCAGATAATTCAGCAGGCACTCGGACAGACTCAGCAGACATCGCGAGACTGATTTCCACATTTCTCAAATGAAGACCCCTCCGTGCAATCTCTACAACACGGAGGGGTTAGTTGTTCACTTAAGCGAAACCAAACCCTACAAGAGGCGGTTTCCTCTCCGAACGAGCACCACACAGAAGTGTGACATAGCTCATCTGCTCACAGGTGCCAAACTACTCGGATGCTATCCAGCAGTCTGGGGCTGCTTTGGTGTTTCCTCTTCCTCTCTGCGAGGAGCCAACTGGAGATACTCATACTCCGCATTTCCGGTTCCCGCGGGAATCAGATGGCCGACGATGACGTTCTCCTTAAGTCCAAGAAGTTTGTCAGACTTTCCGCAGATCGCGGCTTGAGTCAGCACTCGCGTTGTCTCTTGGAATGAGGCGGCCGAGATGAAACTGTCAGTTCCAAGTGAGGCCTTTGTGATACCCAGCAGACACGGCTCAAACTTCGCAGGCCGTTCCTTCTCGCTGAGTTTGTCGTTGGCTTCCAGTACTGTGAATCTGTCTTCTATCTCGTCATGAAGGAGATCCGTATCTCCCGGGTCAGTAACTCGAACCTTCTTCATCATCTGTCGGATGACGATTTCGATGTGTTTGTCATTGATACTGACGTTCTGGAGACGGTAGACTTCCTGGATTTCGTTCAAGAGATACTCCTGAGCCTTGCGTTCACCCATGACCGCGAGATACTCATGTGGATCGATTGAACCATCCACGAGTTTGTCACCGTGCTGTACCCAATCACCGTCAGAGACTGTCAGGTGCTTTCCTGTATCCACCTTGTAGGCATCAAGAATTTCACCTTCATTGTTCATGACAAGAACCCAACGAATACCACGCTTCTTCTTGTATCCCTTCGCCTCAATCTTCTTCTCGAGGTCTTCATCCACTCCACCTGGCTGAGGCACACGCACCCAACCATCATATCGGCTGATCACCGAAAGCTCCTTTGGTTTCGGACGACGTGCTTCAAGAATCTCCTCAACACGAGGTAGACCACCGGTCACGTCACGGGATTTGGTTGATTCCTGTGGAATCTTGGCGAGCGTGTCTCCCGGATATACTTCAGCACCGTCCTCAACCATGACCTGTGCGCCAGTAGGCAATGGGTAGTGGAAGACCTTTCCAGTCTCTTTGTCCTTGATGATGATGCTCGGATGATAGTCTTCCTTGTGCTCCATGATCATTCGTTGAGCTTGGCCACCGTCTTCGCCCTTCTTGTCAAGGACGCTATACGTCACACCCTGAACCATGTGATTGTACTGGCATTCGCCTCGCGCTTCCGAGACAATCGGAACCGAGTAAGCGTCCCAAGAGGCGATGACTTCGTCCCTGTCAACCTTCTGACCATCGGCTTTGTGAAGAACCGAACCTGCTGGAAGGTATTCGACATTCTGGAATTTGTCTTGGACGGTCTGGTCTGCTCTTGCCAAAACGGTGCCATCAAAGACGTCGTCTCCTTCCTCAATGGTCAGGAAATAGCCTGCGGGAACATGGTATTCCTGAAGGATCACGCCACCTTTTCCGACGATGGCAAGTCTGGGCTGCATCACCCCAGAGCTGCCAGGCTTCATCTTTCCCTCTACAACAAAGGATTGAAGCGTCTCCGCTCTGTCGAGTTGCTTGCGCAGGGTAAGACCTTCCTCCAAGTCAATGAAACGGCACTTTCCCTCGAATGAGGAGATGATAGGCGTCTCCAGCAATGTCAAACTGTCTCCCGGTTGGACTTTCTGTCCGTCTGAGACACAAACCACACCACCCGGATGGAGTGGGATTTCACGCAGAACGGAACCTTTGCTGTCAAGAATCTGGATCATCGGTCGCAGAGTCTTGCTTGGTACGATAGCCCAAACCGGCTTGCGTGCCGTGCCTTGGTTGATAAGATTATCCCCGCGTTCGATCTCAAGGAACTTGATTGTTCCGGCAACTTCGGCTAGCTGGGGGCGTGAGAAAGGCTGCCATTCAGCCAGAAGCTGTCCTGGATTGGCTCGGGAGTCATTCGGCACAAGCATCACAGCGCCATGAGGAATGTTGAAGTTTTCCTGAATCGTCTTACCCTTATACTGGAGTTCAAGGGAGCCATCCGAGTTGAGGACAATAGAGCGACCTTCTGAGTCTTTCTCTATTGCAATGTTCTTATAGATCACTCTACCCGTTGTACCCTTGGCCACACCATCGGCTCGAATGCCGGAGCGTGCTGCCAGGATTCTCCCTGCACGGTTGATAACAGTCCTGGTGCCTTTGCGATCATCAACGGTCTTCACATTGATGAATTTCACATGGCCAAATTCACCTAGGCGGAAACCAACTCCGTCCTGCTCAAATTTGCTTACACGGGCATCAGACTGACGAAGCACACGGCTGGTTGTTCCACCAATGTGAAAGGTTCTCAATGTCAACTGTGTTCCCGGCTCACCAATAGACTGGGCAGCGATGACTCCGACAGCTTCTCCCACTTCCACCAACTTGCCTCGGGTCATATCCCATCCATAACACTTGGCACAAATGCCTCGGCGAGTTTCACAGGTCATAACCGTTCGGATAGTGACATGTTCGATACCGCAGAGAACAATTCTGTCCGCGATCTCGGGTGTGATGATCTCACCCGCGGCGACCAGTACCTCACGCTCCGAAGAGAGCGGATTGTAGATATCATCCAAGGAGACTCTACCAACGATACGATCCTTGAGACCCTCAAACACAAGGTCTCCAGCGCGGATGGCACCTACCTCAACGCCCTGCATCGTTCCGCAGTCATCTTCGTTCACAATGACGTCCTGCGCTACGTCAACAAGGCGACGGGTCAAGTATCCGGCTTCTGCGGTCTTCAACGCGGTGTCGGCAAGACCCTTTCGAGCGCCATGGGTGGAGATGAAATACTCCAACATGGTAAGTCCTTCTTTGAAATTGGACTTAATCGGAGATTCAATGACCTCTCCGACGGCACCTGTCATCTTCTTGGTGGGACGGTTCATCGCACCACGCATCCCCGCCAACTGGCTAATCTGATCTCTGGAACCACGTGATGCTGAATTCAGGATCATGAAAATGGGATTGAATCCGCATTGATCCTTCTCGAACCGCTTCATCATGAAAGCACCCACGTCGTAAGTTGTTCGCTGCCAGGTATCAACGATCTTATTGTATCTTTCGACATCAGTGATGACACCCTGGCGAAACTGCTCCATGACTCGACGAACATCCTCATCCGCCTGGGCGATGATGCCACGCTTCTCCGCAGGCACAACCAAGTCAGAAACACTGATAGAGAGTCCTGAAAGCTTCGCGTAGGTGAAGCCCAAGGTCTTCAGGCGATCCAAGAGGAGTGCTGTCTCAGCCTGGCCGGATTCAAAGTAGATGCGGGACACGAGGCGAGAGAGTTCCTTCTTGTCCATCAACTTATTGACAAATGGGAAATTCTCAGGAAGAGCTTCATTGAAAAAGACTCTTCCCATGGTGGTCTTGATCGTTTCATTCTTGACTCGGATACGAATCTCCTCTTGTAGGCCGATGATTCCATTGTCGTACGCGATCCGAGCCTCATCAATGTTCGCAAACTGCCTCAAAAGGGGCCTGAAAAACTCTTTGTCTTCCTGCTTATACTTGCGGTCTTTCTCTATAAGAGCTTTCAGCGTCTGCTGCCTGTCGAGATCCACGATAGCCCTTGGCTTAATGGCATCGTTCCAAGATCGGGAGAGTGCAAACCAAACCTGGAGATCCAGGATATCCT
>JAKQFZ010000738.1 GCA_029558215.1 Candidatus Omnitrophota bacterium | reverse complement strand
ACGGCAAAAGGTCCGGTCACGCTGACGCTGACAACCTTTGGCTACAGCGCTGAACAACTCAAGGGATATCAGAACGTCACCTCTGCATTTGAGGCCAAGTTTCCCAACATCAAGATCCAGACCATCAACGTTCCTTCTGTTCCGAACTATCGCGAGAAACTCCTCACGATGTTTGCTTCAGGGTCGCCGCCGGATATCATGATGATGAGCGACGACGGATTCCGGGAGTTTGCGTCCAAGGGTCTGTTCATGGACTTGGGCAGCTGGCTTGCAGAGGAGTCCAACTTCAAGAAATCGGATTTCTTCGAGTCCACATTCCAGGCATTTGAGTACAACGGAAAGACATATGGAATCCCTCGACGCGCCAATAACATGGTCATGTTCTACAACCAGACCATGTTCGACCGCGCCGGGATAGCACATCCTTCAAAGGAATGGACCTGGGATGATTTCCTCACTGCCGCTCAGAAGCTCAGCGGCGGCCAAGAACCAAAGAGAACATACGGCGTGGTGTTCGAGACATTCTGGATTCGGGCATTCCCGTGGATCTGGCAGGCTGGAGGGGATCTGCTCAGCCCCGACTACACCAAGGTGGTCGTTGATTCGCGTGAGACTGTAGGCGCCATTCAGTTCCTTCAGGACCTCATGTTGAAGCACAAAGTGGCTCCTCCCTTGAGCGTGACGGGAGACCTAGGCACTCTTGAGATGTTCCAGACCGGTCGTGTCGGCATGGTGCCCACCGGTGCCTGGAAGATCCCGAACTACCGTACGGTCAAGGACTTCACCTGGGATGTTGCTCACTTGCCCAAGAAGGTTGCCAAGGCTAGCCCCATCTACTCCTCTGCCTATTGCATTGCCAAGGGGAGCAAGAACCCGCGAGAGGCATGGGAATTCGTCAAGTACATGTCGGGCGAAGACGCACAAATGGTAGACGCCGCGGTACCTACTGCACTGCCTACCCTGAAGTCCGTGGCTTTTTCGCCTGTATGGCTTGAGCCTGACAAGCTGCCTAAGAACAGGCGCATCTTCCTAGATGCTCTGGAGTATGGACGAGTGATGCCGCTCATAGAACGGTGGAGCGAGATGGATGCGATAGTCCAGAGAGAGTTTGACCTTCTCTGGGCAGGCGTAAAGAATGCCGAAGAAGTGGCAAAGACGCTCAAGGTTCAGTTGCAGGACATAGTGAAG
>JAKQFZ010000735.1 GCA_029558215.1 Candidatus Omnitrophota bacterium | reverse complement strand
GCTCGTTCGATGCATATTTCATCTGTGGACAAATGGCTTAACAGAACCCGCCGGCGAGCCGGATACAACGTCATCCTCCGGGGAAATACCAACCTCGAACTCTTCCGATGTCTGCGAAGAAACGAGGTATTGGCAGTCCTCTTCGACCTGGATACCAAGGGTTCAGGGATTTTTGTTGATTTCTTTGGGACTCCTGCGCACACACAAACCGGTCCCGCTCTCTTGGCGCTTCGAACCGGAGCGGTACTCGTGCCAAGTTTTGCCCATCGGGAGGGCAGAAGGAGCCATCATGTTGTGCTCTATCCACCCATGGACATCGGAGATCCCAGCGAAGGTGAGCAGCAGCGCGTCGAACGAGTGCTCAATGAACTGAACCGGCTTTTGGAATCGGAGATCCGCAGCCATCCCACCGAATGGGCTTGGATGCATCGAAGATGGCGACAGAAACCATCGCCCGAAACCAATGGAGTGACAGACGTCTCGCTCTGAACAAAGGCCGGTTTTTTCACGTCAGAGAGACAGAGATGAAGCCTCATTGATGTTGTGTGAGCATCTTTTGAAGGTTAGTTGAACGAAATCCTTGAAATCACAGGCACAAAGCGCTTAGAATCAGCGCAATGGTCAGGAGAGTCCAACGGCTCTCCAGCAAGTTCGAGACTCGTCAAGAGGTCTCTTTCCTGATTAGACCTTGTTTGTGGAAAGTCTGGGAGAAGGACAGGATGTCAAGAGACAGCCTTCCGACAATAGTTCTGGTGGCCTGTGTGCTCTTCATGGTACCTTGGGTCACCAGCAAAGCCCGAGAAGAGCCCCCTCCAGGTATGGAACGGTGGAAGGAACGTGCCTTGGAAGTGGAATCGGCAACCGCAGAGGCCATCCCTGGAATACAACTCTATATCCGGAACTTTGTCTCAACTTATTTCCCTGTTGAAGCAACCGGATCTTATTGGATAATCTCCGCCAGCGAAGCGCGCTTTGAAACCATGGACAACCTTGAACTGGTCCGACCCATGCTTCGCATCGTTGATCCGGAGAAGGACGATGCGGTGACGGTCATCCGCAGCAGTTCCGGGAAGTGCAGCACCAATGGAGAGTATGTCTACCTGAGTGGAAACGTCCGAACGAGAACTTACACAGGGGACTATCTTGAGACAGAGGATTTGTGCTACGATCCTACCCAGGAGATGGCGATTTTCTCCAAAGGCCCGTTTGTACTCACACAGGCCTCGCAGCGGGAAGCCATCCGTGGCAAAGGGATTTACAGTGATCCGCGTCTTTCGAAAATGAAATTCGGGAGCGTTCAAGGAAGAGTCTCTGGCGGCATGAAAGGTCTCTTTCAAAAGAAGGAAGAGAAGAAATAGTTTTGGAGGATTACAGATGGTTCGTCGCAAAGGTTGGGTCAGGGTGTTTGAACTTGTCGGTTTGGCGTGTCTGTTGATTGTCGCAGCTCAGGCAGGTGCCCAAGTCAACTTGGCCGAGGTGGATCCTCTTGAGTACGTCAACTTCGTCAGGGGAGATCTGACCATCGAGAACATGAATCAACCAAATGAGGAAATTCTTTATTCGAATCCTGACGACAAGGGAACTGTTGAGTTGGAAGTCAAAACGCAGAACAGTAATGTCAAAGTGGTTGCCAAGAACATCCGCCTTACTTCCAACAAGACTTTGGTGCATGCAACTGGGAACGTCAACATTGACGACGGA
>JAKQFZ010000727.1 GCA_029558215.1 Candidatus Omnitrophota bacterium | reverse complement strand
TAGCCTCGAAACACGCTACCGCCGCCTCCTTGTCAAGTTGGCAAACGAATTTCACGAACGATTCTTTTGACGGAATCAATTCACTAATTCTCTTTCGCAACTCGCCAACGAGACGAACTGGAACCACGCCCGTATCAGGATGTGGTTTACCAACTGAGCCACCTTCTCCAAGTAATTCGATGATTTTGTCGAGGTACTTGCCAGGAGATTGATAAATCAACATCTCCTGGTGGTTCGGCGAACGCGGCCTGACTCTCTGGTATCCATCGGTGACAACCCATGCTGCAATCGCAGCCTCTCTTGGTGTAGCAATTGATCCTTTTCCAATAAAACTACTCGTTCTTGGGATATGCTGACTAATTCGCAATTCCCATCCCTTAACGATAGCCCTGGACACAGTCTTTCCTCGGGCAGGAGAATTTCCTGTTTGAATGACTGGCCAGTTATGATCTGGAGTAAACAGGTACTCCGTAGACCGATTACTCAAAGTCATCATGACGCCATCATAATCAAACACTGCCTTCCCAAGACATGGTGCCCATTCGGATTCACCAGTGTCGTTATTCATTGACAGAACATCTTCACCTTCAACTAGATCTTCATACCGCAACCATCCTCTGCGAGTCAGAATCTCACAGTCGTCTGGCACACAATAAAAAGGAACGAGTCGTCTCATCCAGGTCTTCTCGAAGTCGGTCAAGCCGGCACCCGAGTAATCGAAGTGTGCCCCGATCACTTCCTTTGCCGCTTGCTCTGCCGAGTACCCTTGCTTCCTTAAGGTCATGTACAGCGCCGAGCGGTTGGTTCCCTCGACCACATCACCGGCAATACGCCCACCAGCCACAGGAGCAAACAGATCCTCGGCAGCACCTACCCCCTGCGTGTTGAGAGGATTGATCTTGCTGGTAAGTGGCACATCAGCCACCTTGCCTCCACCAAAATAAGTTCGGATGGCCTCACCCAATGTCTTGGGATCACGCCCAGGCATGATGGACAGGAAGTCATCGAGACTTGAGCCAACCCGAACTGGTCCACCTAATGCCCCGAGCACCTCGTTGGCCCGTCCCTGCAAGTGTCCACCTACATTCAGGGAACCCATCTCCATCCGCAACGCATCCGTCGCTTCCTTTGCCGTCATCTTCGCATTGGCAAATTCTGGAATGGTATTAGCCCAGGGGATGACTTCACCAGCGATGA
>JAKQFZ010000722.1 GCA_029558215.1 Candidatus Omnitrophota bacterium | reverse complement strand
GGTGTCCACCGCAAGGACACCTTCAGCCATGCTTGACAGGACTGCTTCCAGTTCGTTGCGTTGTTGAACAACAGTTTGAATGCGCTCATGCAACTGTGAAGCCATCTGATTCATCGCTTCTGCCAGAGCCTGCGTTTCCGAACAGCCCGTGATATAAATCCTGCGATTCAGGTCTCCCTTGGCGAACAATGCCGCTCCATCCCGCAACTGCAAGAGCGGACGACTGAAATGTCTTGAGAGGATGAGGCTGACGGCCGCTGCCAAGATTGCCGCGAGCACTCCCCCCCAGACAAACCTGCTTCTTACTGATCTGATGGCGTCTTCGATGGACTGCAGTGTAACCGAGACTCGAACCGCAGCGACGATTCTCTCGTTGACCCGCACTGGAGCGGCAACATAGAGCATCTCACGCTGCAGAGTGGCACTGTATCGGATTTCCTTTCCCGTATGACCGAGCAAAGCCTCGTGAATCTCAGGTCTCGCACGATGATTCTCCATGGTCTCCGGGTTTTCATCGGAGTCACCGAATACCTTGCCCGAGTTCGAGACAACCGTCACTCTGTTTCCTATTGCCTTACCAATGCGCTTGCAGAAATCGTCCAGTCCTTCGGCAGCGGAGCCTTCCAAAGATCGCTCGACTTCACGAGATAGAAGTACGCAATGCGCGAGCATCTTTTCTTCCAACTCGTTGATATGAAAACGCAGCAGCGTCTCATTTGCATGCCAGCCCAGCGGAACCAGGATCAGCAGGATGAGCATGAGAAAAGATGCAAATAGATGAAGAAACAATCCACGACGTCTCACTCGTCACTCCCTGAAGCGATATCCGAGACCGCGTACCGTCTCAATCAAAGTGCCGGACTCCCCAAGTTTTCTCCTCAAACCAACGATCTGGACGTCTACAGAGCGGTCTGTCACTGGATAGTCTTCTCCATGAACGTTGTCAACAATCTGTTCTCGGGAGAAGACCCAGCCCGGTCGGCGCGCCAAAAGATGCAGGATCCGAAACTCGGTAGCCGTAAGCGTTACCTTCTCCTTTCCGACAGTGACTTCATGACGCCCTGGATGAATGGTCAGGTCACTGATTCGGATGACATCTGTCTGGGAGACTGGTTTCTGCGTATTCCGCCGCAGTACGGAACGCACCCGTGCGATAAGAACCCTCGGACTGAAAGGTTTGGTGACATAATCATCGGCATCAAGTTCCAAGCCAGCAACGATGTCCGTGTCCTCACCCTTTGCACTGAGGATCAAGACCGGGATATTCTGGGTAGCTGGATTGTTCTTGAGTGTCTTGCAGACTTCAAAGCCATCCATCCCAGGCAACATGAGGTCAAGGACCACAAGATCGGGCTTTTCTTGTTTGGCACTCTCCACGGCAAGTTCGCCGGACATGACACCCTTGACTCGATAGCCCTCTTTCATCAGGTTGTACCGAACCAGTTCGAGAATGTCCTCTTCATCTTCGACAACCAGAATGTGTTCCTTGGCCATGGTTTCCTCACAATTCTACTGAGACTCTGCTAACAATTCCGGTCATATATTAGCAGGGCGTTAGGTTCTTGTCAGAAAACCATTCAACTCTTTCATGCCGGTGTTCCTCTCGTGGTCTCAGGTGCCGGAATGTAATCGCAGCAGGGCTCCGATGCCAGCCAGTCTCCTGTCATTGCGAAGGCTCGCGCTCGACAGCCGCCACAGCGATGCCAGAACTCGCATCGGCTACACTTCCCTCGATAGTTACTCTTGTCCCGCAGACTGAGAAACAGGGGAGAAGTCTCCCATATTTGTCCAAAATCGAACCCCGTCGTGCGAAGATCGCCCGCTTCCTCTTCCAGAAAACCACATATCTGCACCTTGCCGATGTGGCTGATGAATGCAAATCCGATTCCGCCCAGGCATCCACGTGTCATGCTGTCGAGTGCGCTCACTCCGTGATTCACCTGGCCGAGAATCCGGCAATAGTGAGGGGCACAGGTTGGCTTGAACGGAATGGGGGACTTCAGGCTCAACTGGGCGATATGATGCAGGACACGCTCATATTCCGCCGCACTCAGCACTTCGTCGCGGATTTCCTTTCCTCTTCCAGTCGGCACCAGAAGAAACGGATGGAACGCTGCAGCGCCCAGATCAACTGCCTTTCGCCAGATCTGATCCAGGCGACTCATGTTGGTTCGGGTAACAGTTGTGTTGACCTGAAAAGACAAACCGACTTCTCTGGCACTTCGCATGGCATTCAGACACGCTTCAAAAGCTCCAGGCACCTGTCGAAAAGCGTCATGCGTCACGGCATCGTCACCGTCGAGACTGAAACTGAGACGCGCAATGCCGGCCTGTTTCAAACGTTGTGCAAGGGATTCATCCAGTCCAACACCACAGGTTGCCATCACCGTTCTCAGACCTGCTTTCACGGATTCCTGAATGATCTCAAAGAGATCGGGGCGCAGGAGAGGCTCACCTCCGGTAAGGATGATAATCGGGCTGTAATGTCTGGCGATACTCTGGATCGTCGCGCGGACACTCTCTGTGTCCAGTTCCAATGGGTTTCGATCTGCACAGGCTGCCGCACGGCAATGCCGACAGTGCAACGAACAGGCACGGGTGAGTTCCCACGCGATGAGACGCGGCTGAAATCGTGTGCCTTGAACTGCTTCAGGTCTCAATCTCTTCGTCTCCGTATTTTTTCTCAAAGAAATAGACTGGTGCCGACTTTTTGAATTCCTCGACACTGAAGAGGATCTCATGATCCCAGTGTCCAATCTCATCTGATATGAGTTTGTGCACCTCTTTGACCTGCTGTCTCTCCGCGGCGTGAATCATAGCGTAGAGGTTGTAGCGCCATTGGGGACACACTTGGCGCTCGTAGCAGTGACTCACCTGGGGGAATCGGGCGATGCACACCCCGAACTGCTGTACTTGAGTCTCGGGAACGCTCCACACCGCCATGCCGTTGGCTGCATATCCGACGACGTGATGGCGCACCCTGGCACCGAAACGTCGAATCGTGCCGTCAGAGAGCCACCTTCGAATCTGTTCGAGTAACTGATCTTCCGAACACTTGGCTTCTGCGGCCATTGCGCGAAATGGTTCTTCCACTAACGGAAAGGGCTGTTGCAGTGCCCTGACCATCTGAATCTGAGCGGGGCTTGGCAGGTTTTGCGGAGACTCCATTCGTGCCCTGGTCACGCTGACTTGAGCGTCTGAACTTGTTGCACGTGTTGGATCGAGATCAAAAAGCACGGCTATCTTGAAGACTCTCCTGGCAGGCAGGGCAACAACCGTTTCAACACCTTGGTTAGTACGAACGAGGTTTAGAATCTCCTCGATGCGGCTGGTATCAGCAGCGACCAGAGTAAACCAGAGATTCCAGTCATGCTCTCTCAAGTAATTGTGAGTGACTTCGTGAAGGCGGTTCAACTGTTCCGCCACGGTTCGAACGCAGGCTGGGCTCACCAATGCCCCACAAAGAACGGTTCTGTATCCCAGATGCTGAGGACTGAACACAGCCCCAATTGCACGGATCATCCCCTTGTCAACCGTTGTCTTGATCCGATTCAGGAGATCTTCAGAACTGCATCCAAGATCCTTCGCCATGACATCAAAAGGGCGGGACTGGATTGGAATCCCATCCTGTATCATTCTGAAAATTCTCTGATCGAGAGGATTAGCACTCATTACAAACCAATCTCCTCGTCGCTCAGATAACATGCCGGATCGGGTGCCCAGAGATCACCTGTCACTGCTTCCGCACGGACGCGGAAATTCCCTCCGCAGATGCCCAACCAGCGGCACCGCGCGCATCGGCCAGTCACGTGCGACTTCTTGTTCTTGATCTTCATCAGCAGTTCGTTGTCTCTGTCTGTCCAGATGTCGGCAAAACCCCGTTCTCGAACATTCCCGAGAACAAGATGCCGCCAGAACTGGTCGGGGTGGACGCTGCCGTCCCATGAAACACAACCGATGCCATGGCCTGATGCGTTTCCTCCATTGTACTCAAGAAGTTGCAGAACCTTTGCAGCGCGCTCCGGATCTTCGCGCAACAAGCGAAGATAGAGATAAACGCCATCGGCATGGTTGTCCACAGTGAGCACTTCCGCAGGGTACCCATTACGATGCAGAAGTGCGGTCTCATTGATGATCCGATCCACCACAGAACGCGTTTGCTGGCGGTCGAGATCCTCTCCAACCATCTGTGATCCTCGGCCGGAATAGACGAGATGGTAAAAACAGACGCGCGGGATCTTCTGTTCGCGCAGTATTCTAAAGACCTCGGGAACCTCTGCATGGTTGTGTTTGGTGATTGTGAATCGAAGCCCAACTTTGATTCCCTCGGCGCGACAGTTCTCAATGCCGACCATCGCTTTCTCAAAAGCACCGGCAACGCCACGGAAGCGATCATTGACCGTTTGCGTTCCATCCAGACTCACCCCAACGTAAGAGATTCCGGCCTTCTTGAATGCCTGCGCGTGTTGTGGGGTGATCAGTGTTCCGTTGGTGCTCACCACAGTGCGGATGCTCTTCTCTGTTGCATGGGCGAGCAGTTCGCAGAGATCGCTTCGCAGGAGAGGCTCACCACCGCTAAAGAGAATCACCGGCACGCCAAACGAAGCCAGCGAGTCGATCAATCTCTTCCCCTCATCGGTTGTAAGTTCTCTCGACGCGTCGTCCGAGTCTGATTTCGAATAGCAATGAACACATTTGAGATTGCAGCGCCGCGTGCAGTTCCAAACCACAACAGGTTTCTTGTCTTCAGAGAACTGAAGCAGGTGACTGGGCAGGTCTTTCGATCGGCGACCATAGCGCAGCACATCAGACGCCTCGATGGTGCCACAGTAAAGTTTGCTGATGCCGATCATGTCAGATTCTCCTCATCCTGCCGCACAAGATTCCAGCACCGCAGCGACCAGTCCTTCGATAGTATAGGTCGCTGCCTGAATCTCGATATGGACACCGAGCCTTTCCGCCGTCGCGGAAGTGATTGGGCCGATGCTGACTCCTCGAACACGTTGGAGTATGTCCTGTCGTTCATCGCTGGGCAGGAGTTCCGCAAAGTGTTCCACTGTTGATGAACTTGTGAAAGTGACAAGATCAATGCTGCCCTCGATAAGCCTTTGTTTGACTGTATCATCCAACATTGCGGCTCTCGTCGTTCGATAGGCGTGTATCTCCGTCACCTGAGCACCGCGCTCCAAAAGCCCCTTTGGGAGAGCATCGCGGGCAATGTCCGAGCGCGGCAGCAGAAACTTAACCCCCTCCAATGACTCAAACGAACCGAG
>JAKQFZ010000711.1 GCA_029558215.1 Candidatus Omnitrophota bacterium | reverse complement strand
GTTGCCAAAGAGTGTTCAGCCTCTTACCGTCAGACTCTTGCTCAAGGATATCGAGGAACGCGATGGGCATCTTTCGACCGGTTTTGTCGGACTTCCAATTCTCCTGAAGACCCTGACGAAGTTTGGTCACGCAGATGTTGCGTACAAACTACTGCTCAATGATACTTTCCCGTCATGGGGCTATGAGATCAAGCATGGTGCCACAACGATCTGGGAACGATGGGATGGCTGGACCCAGGAGAAAGGTTTTCAGGATCCTGGTATGAACTCCTTCAACCACTACGCCTTTGGTGCTGTTGGAGAATGGCTCTTTGCCACGGTTGCGGGCATAGACCTTGAAGAGCCAGGTTTCAAGAAGATTCATATCCGTCCTTGTCCTGACGGGAGAATCTCTTCAGTCAAGGCCACGTACCGCTCGATAAATGGTGAGATCGTCTCTGAATGGAGACAAACCCAAGACAAGTTTGCCCTCTCTGTCACCATTCCCCCCAACACTGAGGCTGCGGTGAGCATTCCGGCGGCTTCTCCTTCTCACGTGCGAGAGAACGGTATTGTGTTGGAGGAATCTGAGGGGGTTCATTCTGTGGAGGCAGGGGACGGTGTCGTGATCGTCAGGGTTGGATCGGGACGTTACCGGTTTGTCTCTAAGAGGAAGCGGTCCCAGTAGATTATGAAGCCGGAACAAAGGAGAACGGATATTTAGTTCCGGGCTCTAGCATAGAGAGAGTCAACGGAGGATTTGATGGAGCGACCTGTTATCGGCATTTCAACGAAGACGCGTTTTGTTGGTGGAACCACAGGGACTTCCGCAAACACGGAGATTCAATACTCTCCTTTGGAGTACATGAGGTCAGTGTGGAATGCAGGTGGAAACCCGATGCTGCTTCCTTTGATCTCGGACGAGAGCGCCATAGATGCATGGCTTGAGCGATTGGACGGAGTGATACTTTCTGGCGGTATGGATGTGGATCCGATTCACTATGGTCAGGAACCGTCGAAACTCTTTGGGGGTATTGATGGTCCGAAGGATGGGATGGAACTGATTCTGGGGAAACGACTTCTGGAGACCGGACTTCCAACGTTTGCCATCTGCAGGGGGATTCAGCTGGTGAATGTTGTGGCAGGCGGTACACTTTTTCAGGACGTGAGTATGGCGGCTGAGACTCCTCTAAAGCACTCACAAAGCACGACGGATGAGCGTCCGACTCACAGCATTACCATTGAGAAGGGAAGTC
>JAKQFZ010000699.1 GCA_029558215.1 Candidatus Omnitrophota bacterium | reverse complement strand
GGCCGGACGTTCGGGCAGCCAAGGAGCCTAGTGCATGATTCGGCCTCCGCTACGCCTAAAAGACCTGGAACTTTGCCAGTTCCAAGGTCTAAGTGAGGCAAGCAACGCTCCAAGGCAAGTGGCAAGTATCTCGGTTCTCTCGAAGACAGGATCAGATCTGCACCGGAATCAGAGGTACCTGAGCTGAGTGCATCCTGAGCTGCGCACTGAGGAGTTATGTTATGTGTCATAGGTACTTGAGACGGATTCTTCTAGGTGTCTGCGTCTTGATCACTTCCGGGTGTCAGCCACGCGCATCTGAGTTTAGGGACGGTGACATCATATTCCATACGTCCCGTTCAGCACAGAGTGAAGCAGTGCAGCGCGCCACCCGTTCCAAGTACAGCCACATGGGCATCATCTTTTTCAAAGAAGATGAACCCTATGTTTTTGAGGCCGTCAGTCCGGTGAAGTTCACATCTCTTCAGAAGTGGATTGATCGGGGCAAAAACGGTAGATACGTCGTGAAGCGCCTTGTCAATGCGGATGCTGTCATGTCAGCTGCAGGCCTCAAGAAGCTGCGGGATTCCGCCCGGCAGTTTGAGGGTAAACCCTACGACTTGACGTTCGAGTGGTCGGACGATCGAATCTATTGTTCAGAACTCGTCTGGAAGATGTACGATCGAGCGCTTGGGATTGAGGCAGGCAGACTTCAAAAGTTACGCGAATTCGATTTGTCGGAACCACTAGTGAAACAGAAGGTTGGAGAACGGTATGGAGCGCGGGTTCCTTTGGATGAGACCGTCATATCCCCACAGGCAATATTCGATTCACCAAATCTCGTTACGATAGACAGGCGTTGAGTATGACACTCAACGAGACGCTGCAAGTAGAAAACCCAAGCTCTTCGCGCTCGTTCTTGCGCTTGAACTCCAACGTTCGACAGGAGAAGAAATGATCAAGAGGATACTCTCCGCGATCATTGCGATCATCTACCTGTCTGTGGCCTACTTGGGTGGAGGGTCAGAAGGCGCAATCAGGTGCGCCCTGTTTCTTTTCCTGCCGATGGCGTGTATCTGGTTCAGTGAAGAAATGGGATCTTTCACAGGTGTAATGCGAGGGCATTACATCAATGCAGAGACACCAGGTTGTTTAGTCGCCTTAGGCGGTTGGTTCGTTCTGATGCTGCCTTTCATCATCTGGATCATTGAGCACTTCTCGGCAAAATGAAGATGAACAGGAAGGAATCTCCAGCAAGAGAGTGGAGTACTACATTTCACACAGCGCTGCGCCGTGTAGAACAAGGGTCACGCTTGTCGTTTGTGTGGAAAGAGATTGCTGCAGATTCAGACGGCTGCTGGACTGCGCTACCCAATTGAAGGCAGTCTTGGGATGGCAATGCGGGCGCGATCAGTTGGACAAGGCACACCCGACGTGTCTGATCTTCATCACTCGTGAAGTTGTGGAATGCTGTCAAGACCCGGCAACATATATTCCCCGCCCACTTGTAGTATTCTTAAAATAATGCTTGCATACCGCACCTAGATGATGTATTATTCCTATATCGTAATAATTACGAGAGGAGTTTTTCGGATGGTGCCAAGAGAGCAGGTCGAGAAACGCATTGCGGAGTTCTTGGATATCTGCCGTCAGCAGGGTGTCAAGGCAACTCATCAAAGAACCGAAATTCTTCGGGAGTTGGCCTGCAGCGACGAACACCCCGATGCGGAGACGATTCTCGCGCGTGTGAGGCAGAGGATCCCTGCCATTTCGGTTGACACGATCTATCGAACACTGAGATTGCTCGAAGAGAGAGGCGTCATAGCACGCGTGAGCTCCATGCGGGACAGAGCCCGGTACGACGCCAACACCGATCGGCACCACCACTTCGTCTGCACGGAGTGCGGGATGATTGGCGATTTCTACAGCGCCGCAGTGGACCGGTTTCCGGTGCCTCGGGAGGTATCCGAGATAGGCAGCGTCGAAGGGGTTTATGTCGAGTTACGAGGAATCTGTCGTAATTGTAAACAGAAAACTGCAAAGGCCGCTGAAGGTCGAAAAGGAGAAAGACCGTGAGCAGCGAGAGCAGGCGTTCGGGGACGGGAAATCCTCATGTTCACCCGGACGGCAAAGACCGAAGTACGGAAGGAGGTGTGCATGAAGTAGAACGTGTCCAAATGTTAGTTCGGTTTGTCCAATATGAGGTAGCGTATCAGTCAGTTCACCGAAATCAAGAGAGGAGTTAGTCATGTCAAATGAAAAGTACACATCAATCGTAAACCTTGACTTCCAGTACGCACACAGGTTTATGAAATGGCCGAGAGAAGCGAAGCACCTTCACGGGCACTCAGGTCTTCTATGCATTGAACTTGAAGACACCGTGGATCCAGTAACGGGATTTGCACACGCGTGCAAGGATGGATTCAAGAAAGCGTGGGAAGTGTGTGACCATTTCCATCATGCAACACTGTTTCAAGAAGGCGATCCGCTTCTTGAAGCGGTTATTGCCGTCTACAAGAAGGAAGGCATCAACAACGACCCAGAGCATTGCGTTCCACTCAAGAAAATAGACCACCCACTTGCTTGGTCGTATCCGGAATACAGAATCGTCGTGACCAAGAAAGTATCAACTTGTGAGAATCTTTGCGAACTGTTCTACGAGCTTCTCAAAGACAAGATGCCGATCAAGAAAATCACGTTCCGATCCTCTTCCATGAACGCGGCAACGAAGACGTTCAAGTAAGAGCGGAAAGAAGGTACCAACGAGAGGGTTTAGGCGACGGGCTACCCGCCCGCGCCTGACCCTCGACGTTCGTTCACTCGTGCTGACGAAGAGAGAGCAAGTGGAGCAAATTGTCCAATTCTGCACGAATTCGGGCTCTTTGGTTGGAAGCAACCCAGGCTAATGACTCCAAGAGGGGAGCAGGCATCCTGCCTGCTTCTTGTTCTTGCAGGCTGGAAGCCCGTACCGCATCCTTCTTCTCCTGTGGGAAA
>JAKQFZ010000696.1 GCA_029558215.1 Candidatus Omnitrophota bacterium | reverse complement strand
CCTAAAGGTTGTCGCCAAGGATGACAAAGTAACCATTATCGGCTCGGACTCTGTGCTGACAATAGCGGCAACTGTTCGTGGGACTGAGATCATTGAGGAAGGCGAGTTGCTACTTCCTAAGCGTTACGCATCAGGCATTGCGAGAAACTGCTCTGGCGAAGTCAAGATATGGGAGAGCAAGGGCCGCGTGCATTTCGTATGCGGCAAAGACAGGTACTCTTCCATGATGGACGATCCGAAGAAGCATCCTTCAAAGCTTCTTGAGTTTTCCCACAGCGAATACTTCATTGTCCGTGCGGACAGGATGCGGCGTGCGATTATCAGGGCGTTGATTGCTGCGTCTGCGTTTGACACGAAGTACACGATGACAGGCGTCTGCTTCGACATGAACCCTGAATCCGTGGGGCATTGCGTGGCTACCGATGGCGCGAGAATGTCGATGTGCCCTGTTAATGGCAGCACGGTTGGCGATCACAGGACGCTTGCGGATGGAACGATAATTCCTGAGAGGTCCGCAAAGTCTATCCGCGATGTCTTGTCGATGCTGCATGTCGACAAGAAGGAGATGGAGCTTGCAATACATGCAGGCCCGTCTTACATGGACATATCGGGAAGCGACTTCATTCTGCGTACGTCTCTCCTTGCAGGTAGATTTCCAAAGTGGAGGAGAGGGATACCCGATGGGAAGAGTGGCTATTCGACGGTGTCGTTCCTTGCAGGGGAAATGCTTGACGCGCTGAGGAAGCTTTCCTTTATGGTGACAAAGGAAGCCCTCGGCGCTGAGTTCATCTTCGAGGCTGGCGAGGCGATCATACGAATGGACCCCACTGCAGAAGGAGAGTCTATTGTATCGTTCCCGATCGAAGGGATGTTTACCCCAGGCTCTGTGCGGATGCAGGTGGACTTGTTCAAGGACTGGCTGCGAACTCTGCACAGGGAAGAGCCTGTGATGATGGAGTTTCCGCTGGACTCTCTGTCCCAGGTTGTGTGCAGCCTCGATGACGGATCGGTCTACGTCATAGCTCCCATGGGGAAGATTGAGTCTGCCAGGAACGGGGCTGCGATATAGGCTTTGTTCACGTTTCGTCATGTTGCTCGGCGGTCAAACGGTATAAGGGGAAGGAAGGATTCTCTCAAACCGGAGGACTGTGATGAGCGCGAAGATTACTGCAATGGCTCCATCACACATTGACGCTATTCAGGCGATCGATGGGTGTTGCAACGAAAGTCACTACCCGCTGAAAAACTTTCGTGCAGCAATGCGAGAGAAGCCGACTCGGGCGTTTGTTTTCTGTGATGACGGGGAGGTACTTGGATATGTTGTCTTGGCGTTCAGGAGTGGCTCGTCGTCGATCCACATTGAGAGAATTGGTGCGAGATCGGATTCGGAGTGGGTTTATGATCGGCTTCTTGCGAACACTTTTTTCTTGGCTGATCAGTATTCCCAGGAGAAGTCTGGGCATTATTCGACGGATGGCGAAGAGGTTCCGCACAAGACTGTCGAGAGAGTAACTGCGATTGTTCGTGTCGGCGACCTTGGGTTGCGGGCAAAGCTTTCGCAGCATGGCTTTTACATAGCCAAGCAGGGAGTGGACGGCATGGTCAAGACGATGGTCCTAGCCAAGCTGATGATTGAGAGTACATGGGCAGAAAGGAGTCACTACCCATTTGGAGCAGATGTCATTAACGAGATCATGCACGGGGAGGGTGCCGTTCTCTACGAAGAACCAGCTTAGGGGATAGCATCATGGGATACTGCATGTCTACTAGAAACTCTGTCGAGATTCGATCGGTGGACGGCGGCGGGGATTTTGGCGCTGTGATAAAGATTACAGACCACGCTCTCGATCGCTTCATGACACGGATCACAAAGGACAGGGTATTCCGGGAGCACAGTGACGTGGCGAAGAAGTACATGGAGATGTCTGTCGGCAAATCCATCATGTCTGTCGCTTCGTCACTTGGGGCCGAGGCAATGCGGAAGCCGTTCAGGATTCACGCGGATGGCGTTACCTATATCGCATTCCTCTCTGAGGATCGATCGACGCGGCAGCCATGCTGGGTTGTGAAGACGTGCTACAGTAAGTCTAAGAGTGAGAGACGGACGAAGAAGCAGCACATTAAGGGTCGCGCTAGAAAGACCAGGGTCAATCCTTTTGCTGCCGAGATGGAGTAGAAGCTCTTTGCATGTCGAACTGTATGAACTGGATGGCAGTCTTTAACCGCCTCTTTGCTACTTCCTCTGTGATGCCGCAGGAGACTGCAGCATCTGCAACAGACCTGCCACTTAGAATTGCGAGTATCAATTTTTTCTGCTGCGGTGACATCTGCTCGATTGTTGAAGCTGCAATGTCGCCGCTTACTGTCAGCCCCTTGAGGTCTTCGATGGACTCGAACTCGTCTGGCGGCTGCGAATCCGACAGAAACGATTCCGGAATACTGTCGATTGCCGTTTCCCGCTGGTATCTGCCGATATTCCTGATGCTGTTGAGCATTGCATTCTCGGCGCACTTCATGCAGTATGTTGAGAATAGCGTCCCTTTGCTCGGGTCCCATTTATTAACAGCGTTCATAATGGCGGTCGTTCCGTCTGTGATCATGTCGTCGATCGCTGAGCCGCCTCTTGGCTTGATCTTTATTGCGACACTGCGAATCCTTGGGTGCAGAGTCTTGGCGATTGTGTTGAAAGCTTCTTCGCTCCCGGCCTTTGCCTCAATGGCAAGCTCGTTGAGTCGAAGGAACGCCTGACTGACTTGGCGGCTTGACATTACGGTTCGTCCTGTGAAAGATAGTGTTGTCGGGAAATGCAACACTAGAATCATATACACCTGAACGGAAGCGTTCAATCAAATCGGGGAAAGATATCATGAAGTCCAAGAAGCCTGCGGACTCTCGCGGGCCTAGGGTTTACGCGATGTGCCGCGTTTCGTCGCCCAGTCAGGTAGTCAAGGACACGTCCGTACCAGCCCAGATCAAGGCGGCAAAGGAATACAAAGAAAGGAACCTGAAGGATATTCCATGGGCCGAGAGTTCATGGCCCGATGGTGAGCATCCTGGGTTCTATG
>JAKQFZ010000671.1 GCA_029558215.1 Candidatus Omnitrophota bacterium | reverse complement strand
ACTGAGCACCGAGGATGGTGTGTGGCCCGAGGAGTTTCAGAATCCGAATTTCTACACGCGCGCTGGTGAAATCGGACATTGGGCGCAGAGTGGATGGGAAGATCCAATGAGTCCTTACGTTGAGTTTCGACGGGGAGATTTCTACGATCTAAAAGATATGAATCTCGAGAATCCGGAAACGATGAACGCACTAATCAAGGTTTATCAATACTGGATCGCTCTGACTGATTGCGACGGATTCAGAATGGATGCTCTCAAGCACGTCTCCAAAGCTTCGAGCCGCCAGTTCTGCTCCGGAATCTGGCAGTTCGCACAATCCATCGGCAAAGACAACTTCTTGCTCACAGGCGAAATCACCGACAACAGAATGATTCTCGACTACATGGAAGTCTATGGCACCCTGATAGACACATCACTACCGGTGGCACTCGATATCGTGTCATCGCCGAATCAAATGACCGCTCTGGCCAAAGGTCAACAGACCCCAGGAGAGTTTTTCAGCCGCTTTTCGCTGGAACATAGAACCGGTCGCTACCTCCAACTCGGAGCGTTTCATGTCAGCGTGGTTGATGACCACGACATGTCGTCACGTGGTTACAAGCAGCGCTTCGGAGCGTTCCTGGCACCAGATGTGGCGCACCTGCAATCGGCCAATGTCGTTGCCATTCAGCTCACCACTCCCGGAATTCCGTGTATCTACTACGGCACGGAACAGGGATTCGACGGAAACGAGGGCTACCACGACTACACTGTCGAACCTCGACGCTTCGCAGAAGATCGATACATAAGAGAATCTATGTTCGGTGGCGAATTCGGTGCCTTCGGAACGGAGCACTGTCACTTCTTCAATCCTGACCATCCAACCTACAAGTTGATTCGAGCGGTCACCAAATTGAGGCAGAAAGATGATATTGTCGGACGCTTACTGCGTGGTGGCAAAGTGTTCTTGAGGGAGACCTCATACTGCAACCAGCCATTCAACCTGCCACCAAAAGGCGAACTGACAGCCTGGTCCAGAACACTTTCGGATAA
>JAKQFZ010000669.1 GCA_029558215.1 Candidatus Omnitrophota bacterium | reverse complement strand
TCATACTGTTTGGCTTGAACCGGAACTTCACCCAATTGTGACCGGGTCCATACGGGTTCGTCGTCGCGCGAACCATGCGCGGCATACCCTTCTGCGAGGACCGGCAGCAAGAGAACATTCTCTTATAGCCGCTGTCACTGTGCCAGTTGCAAAGTTCTTCCCATCCGATCCACGGATATTCGTGACCATGATAGTTCCAGTAGTCGTCTTCCTTTGCGAACTGACGGAGCAGGAGGGACTCCCCTCCTGGCCAAGTCCACGTGTGTTCGGAGTGGTTGAATTTGGCGTCGGGCCAAATCTGCGGTATCCACTTCTTTGTCTTCGTAATAACGTCCGTCAACTGTTTGTAGGTCTGTCTGAAAAGGATACCCTTCCATGCGGAACCGTATCCTTTCCCGACGTGCATACAGAAGGACATGAGCAGACAGTCAGTCTTCCCACCTCCCCGTGTCCCTTCGAACAGGACTTCAAAGATGGGAGTAGAAGCCAAGAAAGCCTCTTGGCTCCCCGGCATTGGTTTCCAGATGACGTTGCTGGGAAACTTAACCACGGTTCATCATCGCTTGCAGGGAGATGTATTGGTCCGGCGAGATGATGACGTCGCGGTCCTTTTCGATCTTACCGATGTAGAGGCCGCGCAGTTTGTCCAGCCAGTCACGATTGTTTTCAGGAATGACGATCCTGAAACGGTCTCCATTCGTGAACTCACCCTTCTGAGTTCCCTTCTGAAACGACTTGATCCGGAACTCGTTCTTCTTGAGCCAGTCGTTGAGTGCGCCAATCGGCAGCAGGATAAGCGTGATTTTCATGATTTCCAGATTACCTTGAATTCACCAGTGACTTCTTCTGTCTCAAACTCGTCTCCGACAACATTGCCAGTGTAACGAGTTCCTTTCGTCGGAGACACCTTGGTCCAGCTCATTTTCGTGGAAAGCTCTCCGTTGAACAGAATGTCAACGTCTTGAGAGTATTGATCTCCAGCTTCGATTGTCTGTGGAGGCTGCTCGGGTCGGTTCATATCATCGGTCCCAAATGGCGTTCGCGCGTGGCAGATATCGCGAAAAGATTGATTGCGGTTAGGGTAGCTCGGCCTTATCACATGTGCAAGCCTGAAACTCCGGCGAAAGACTATGTATCGCCATGTAGTCCCAGTCTGGGCAGAAATGAACCTTGCTTTTCCCCTGTTGGCGATATTTCTCGGCCAGAAGTTCTTCGTGATTGAAGTTTTCTGACGAGTTCTCGGGAAGTGATTGCTTTGTGCTCATGTCAGTGATCCT
>JAKQFZ010000637.1 GCA_029558215.1 Candidatus Omnitrophota bacterium | reverse complement strand
CATAGAATATTGGACGCAATGCCGGCAAAGACCGTGCCGGGACGCAATGCACTGAGGAACATCAGTGGACGCAGGGCTGGCGAAGATACTTCTCAGAAGTGATGCTGCTTCGCAGGAAGTGATGACCGGAAAAACGTCCGGGGAAGTGAGGCCGACTTCGTCGGGAAGTGATGCTGCTTCGCAGGAAGCTTCTCAGGTCAACCGTCATCGGTCCACCGTCCTCCGACCAGAACAGAAAGCCTGGCCTAGGGTTTGGAGAGAGCGAGATCCCGTACAGGAGCACTACGGGATGACAATGTCAGACGATTATGAGATTCTTTTGTAGGGGCGAACGGCTGTTCGCCCGTGAGTGGATTTCAGTGCAGGCTAAAGGGATGACAGAAGAGGTGCTCATCAGAATAAGCTTAAGTGATGACATCCCTTCACGTCATCCTGACAATGCTCCTGGTCAGGATCCCTGCCCCTCGCGAAAAAGGGACAGACCATAGCAAAAGTCGCAATGCGCCGAAGATCATCGGCGGACGCAAGGCTGCCTCCGGCAGGAGGCCTTCTCAGGTCAACCGTCACGGGTTCACCGTTCACAGATTCGCGCTGGTCTCTTACTAGGAGACGTTAATTGCTCGGAATAGCAAGGCAACAAGAAGAACAAGATCCCGTGCGGGGGCATCACGGGATGACAATGTCAGACGATTATGGGATTCTTTTGTAGGGGCGAACGGCTGTTCGCCCGTGAGTGGATTTTAGTGCAGGCTCTACGCAGTAACAGTCATTGCTTTCTTTCCGTCATCCTGACAATACTCTTGGTCAGGATCTGGTCTTTTGGGTTTTACGAAGCATGCACGCGAAAAATGGGACAGACCATAGCAGAAGTCGCAAGGCGCCGAAGATCATCGGCGGACGCAAGGTCGGGAAGTTTATCCCGGGACGCAGGGCTGGCTGAGATCATGCCAGGACGCAAGGCCCGCTTCGCGGGGAAAGAGCCACGTCTAGGAACGGATAATGAAGATCGGGTTGTGGAAGCGGGTTGTCAGAACCGGTTCTTGAAGAGAAAGATGC
>JAKQFZ010000636.1 GCA_029558215.1 Candidatus Omnitrophota bacterium | reverse complement strand
TCGGCAAGTTTGCCAACCTGTCCCTCTACACGCCCAGCATTTATGCAAAAGAGGGATTCTCAGGCTTTCACAATGAGATGCGTGGCTTTCAGACTTGGTCTACAGTGACCGTTGTGATGAGTCACCAGACCGTCATGAACTTTTTCTGCGATGAAGAAGTTCAGGCACACCGCAGTCATGATCTTCACAGGCTGAAGTACAACAAGTTCGATATGCACAAGCCTGAGCCCAAGGAACTCAACTGGACCAGCTACGGCTCGGGCTACTCCTCGATTATCGACACTCAAGGAAACACGCTCAAAGACGCTGTGATTGGTCGCTGGGCCGACAAACAGAAGCTCCCGATCTACTACCACACGCCTTCTTTGGCAGAGCACATCGGGTTTCTCTCTACTTTGACCACGGATGTCTCCAACGCCGAGAATGGCCGGATGAGTAAAGACTTTGTTGGGGAAAACTTCAATGCCTCGGAATGGATCGGGGAACTCAAGGTCAAGAAATTCACATCAATCCCGATCTAACATGAAAACCTTTGCTGGCACAGAGGTCATTCCCAGATACTTGGCACAACACGTTCGATGACAACCGTCAAATCGGAAGTATCGGAATCCCAGACCTAGAGATTCTACGTCGGCCACGAAGACAGCAGAGTAACTGTTGTAACCGAATCGGATTGATTCCAAGAGACTCAGGAAGTCCCGGAACTTATCCAGTGCCCGCCGAGCCCCATACCGAGGCATCAGATACTCATTCCAATAGGCAGTCCGGCAAGGCTGCGAGTGATCTTTCAAGAACGCCAGATGCCAACGATCGACCTCGGCTCGGTTCTTTGCCAGAACATCGTCTACGGAAAGCTCTTGTTCTGTCATGCTGACAAGCATTGGAGTCTCAAGAGTGATCAGCGGGCCTGTGCGAGTCCATCCAGAAACAGTCGGCCCGCCCATGCACCAATCATCGAGATTGCTCTCAAAGGCCCGCTGGAACTCATTCAGCATTTGAGCAGAGTCCTTTTGTAGAAAGACCAGTGCGGATGTGACTCAGTTCGATTGAGTCCGATGAAGTGCATCCCGGCAGCATAAGGCAAATTCATGGCTTTGACCATGAGAACCTCATTCATCGGGATTAGCA
>JAKQFZ010000624.1 GCA_029558215.1 Candidatus Omnitrophota bacterium | reverse complement strand
TTAATGGCCGGATGTCGGATTCCAGAGAAGCCTCGGAGATACTCTCGGAGGCCATCCTCATACCTTGATCCCAGTTTTCAGACGTGCATTCAAGCACTTGGATTTCTGGTTCGGAGTTCTCGGGAAGGGCAATGAGTGCCGTGCTCGGTTGTATCTTTGTGAAATCTGGTGGTGCGGACTCTTTGCGGTGAAAGACAATCTCAACGGAGTTGCCCTCGATCGAAACGACCTGGAATTCGTCAGAAAGAACCGGCTCTCTGAACTCCCAGTCCAGTTCGGCAGGCACCGCGCAAGGCAGAAGGCTGAAAAGAACAAGCGCCAAAGATGCGCAGCAAAACAAGGCTTTGGCTTTGACAGGGACCTTCAGCAGGCGCTTCGTCAAGCAGCTGAGACGACAACCATCATCATGCACACTCTCACCTCTTCGGAGCGGTTCTCACCTTGCATCGTGGAGACAGGCAATCC
Source organism: Candidatus Omnitrophota bacterium (assembly GCA_029558215.1). Taxonomy (GTDB): domain Bacteria; phylum Hinthialibacterota; class Hinthialibacteria; order JAKQFZ01; family JAKQFZ01; genus JAKQFZ01. The sequence continues at coordinate 13,836 of JAKQFZ010000624.1, read as the reverse complement.
GCTCAATGTGATGTACTCTACCCATTTGGCGATCCGCAGGCAAGTGTGTCGCTGATGAGACGCGGGCTCTTCACTTTCGGGATACCAGACACAGCGCGAGCGCAGGCGTTGGCCTGCTCTCAGCAAACCAGACTTCGGAAGAGAGGGGGTTCTCTCACGAACAAGCATTGCACAGGAATGGGCATAGCCCACGAGCCTGCAGGCGCAGGCCTGCTCAGTAGCCGACGGCGAAGTTGCCCAACGCGGACTCTCTAGGCTTCCATTTCATGATCTTTGCGTAACCCACCTGTCCAGAGGACGGGAGCCCTTCCGTAATGCAGATCTTGTAGGCGAGGTCATAGACTCGGGAGTCAACTTGAGTCATATCCGTCCAACGACTTGTCGCAGTGCGCATGGCGGGGTCGCTCCCTGAACCGTCCACGCAACGCGCCATGGTGCCATCTGGTTGTTGCACCACATCCACGAGCGTTCGGGCGAATCGCTCGATATCCTGACGGGTAAACACAATCCCGTTTCGGTAAGCCAAAGCGGCAAAATCGGCTTCAATGGCACCATGAGAGATGTCCTCCGGGGTCGGATAGTCCTCCCCATAGTACCAATTGTAACTATCATGAGCGCCGATACGTAGATGGCTCTTGAGGTAGCGGGACAGCCTCTCTGCGCGGTTGAGATACTTTGCATCGCCGCTGGCGAGCCAGGCTTCAATGATGGCTCTGCCCAAGGCGATCATGCCGTTGAACGGAGGGATTCCTGAGACATGTGGACTCAGATAGTATCCTCTGTCACCCACCTCCCGCCAGTTGTCGTCAAAGCAGTCGAGGGTCTGTCTGATCTTGACAAGGTATTCGTTGGCCTTTGTTTGGTACCTTGGATGGAGTTCGGGGTCTTCCAGGACAATTCTGCAAAATGCCGCGATGGGATAGGAGATCATGCCGTTGTGGCTCAAATAGACAAACCAAGTGACTCCATAGGTACCAGAACCCCAGGCCGGCATGATCTTATTTCGTATCATGTCCACTCTGCCTTTGACATCATCTCGGTTGGCGAACACGGCATCGGCATGTTGAACCATCTTGTCCAGGAAGAACAAATCACGGGTGGCTTTGTACATTTCGACAAACGACATCATGATGTAACTCTCGCCCCAGGGGTATCTGGCGATGTTGTTCATGAGTGAATCGTCAATTCCATTCTTGAAGAGATTGATCTCCTCCAGCGTGGGAGTTCCATCCCCTCCTTCGTAGGAGACCGCAGCGATGGTGACTTCTGAAGATGTTTCCTGCCGACGTGCGTTCTGTGCCCAGGCTCTCGAAGTGCATCCCAAGAGCCCCAATAGAGGCAGAGAAAGAAAGCCTCCCAAAACTGCAAGAGCCAAGACGAGTGTCAAACGAGTGTGCTGTGTGAAAAAAGCCTTGAGTGTTGAGTTCAAGCTGGTTCCTTCCTTTTGTGTGAAGAGTGAGAGTACAACTCCGCTGCATCAACACGACGGGAATCTACTTCCACGCTTCGAGGGCAACGGACAGATTACGATACATCAGACTCCAAAGCAGGTGGCCTCTTCGAGAGAAAACGCCTCCACAGCGCTGAACTCAGCCCACGCGCACACAGGTGCTAACCTGCTTTTGGTAACACCGAGTCCAGAACAAGCGTGTCCTTTGCCGAGCAGGTTTCCACGGGAGTGGGCATAGCCCACACGTTCACAGGTGCTAACCTGCTTTTGGTAACACCGAGTCCAGAACAAGCGTGTCCTCTGCCGAGCAGGTTTCCACGGGAGTGGGCATAGCCCACGCGCTCGCAGGTGCTAACCTGCTTAGCAGGATTCCCTGACAATGATCTTGGGATTGAGCAGCAGGCGATGTTCCTCAACAGGCTTTTCCTCGATCAGGTTCTCCAGAAGAACTATCGCCCGTTCTCCCATTTCTCGAAGGGGCACTCGAACCGAGGTGATGGCGACAGGGTAGACCGAAGCGATCTCCGTGTCATTGTAGCCTGTGATGGCGATGTCGCCAGGAACATTCAAGCCCAAGTCCATGGCCAGTTCGATTAACTGAACTGCCAGGTCGTCGCGTCCCGTGATCACCGCATTGGGGCGGTCTCGTCTGTTGAGGATGCTCAGCAACAGATTGGTCAGTTCGATTCCTTCTTTGTACGCTGTGTCAAAAACCAGGTCTTCATCAAACTGCAATCCGTGGTCTGCCAGAGCCGCTTTGAAGCCTCGGAGTTTGCGCGCTTCTCGGTTCCATTCACGCGATGCAATGACGATGGCCACATTCCTGCGTCCCTTGTTGAGCAGATAGGAGGTGAGGTCGTAGAGTACCTTCTCCTCATTGGACAAAACACAGGGCAGGTCAGCACCTTCGATCTCGCGGTCGATCATCACAAGAGGGAATCCCTTCTCATGAAGCCGCAGAATGTCTGCATCGGGAACCGCCTGATCAATAATAATGTAACCCTTGACGTTACGGTTTCGTGGGCGGTTCAGAAAATACAAATCTGGTTCGGTGACTCCAATCTCCGGGTTCATGGAAAGAAACTGCAGGTCAAAGTCAAATACCGCACTCTGCCGGGCAACACCTGTGATGATGGTCGCGAAAAAGGGTCGGTTAATGTAATCCAGGTCGTACAGCCCTACCACAATGTTATGGTGGCGCTGAATGGAAGTCTTCGGGCGATAGTTGAGTTGTTTGGATATCTCGACAATCCGGTTTCGGGTCGCCGGGCTGATGTTGCTGTCGGGAGCATTTGACAGGACTCTCGACACGATCGAGCGTGAAACCCCCGCCTTGCGGGCTATTTCCTCCTGGGTGACAGGGCGTTCGATTATCTCTGTTTCCCTCTGTGATGCCATCTCCTACTCCTGCCTCCAAATCTCTGGGACTTCAGTCCGTGAACCAAATCTCCATTTGGTAGATATGTGCACTCAAACGATGAACATGTTTGCATTATATTGCTTTCAAGGTTCATGTCAAGTTTTTCTTCTTTCTCGCCTCCCGGTGGTTCTTTGGGCCTGTCGTGAACTGGTGCCACTCTCTCTTTGGAGAGGGGATAGCCTCTGTCGGGGCATTTGCCATTCCATTTCCGCATGTTTTTGAACACAGGTTATGAAATTCACATATACAAAAAGAACACTTGACATGCAAATTTGGTTTCCATAAACTACACATGTTCAGTAAAACTCTGCGATATCAGAGAAAAGAGAGACACCGGTAGAGGATAGGAACTAGAATCCAAGGAAGAGAATGTTGCTGGAAGGAGGTGGTTCTGAGAAGGCATGGGTTTGTTGGGGTCTCCACACGAGACCGGAGTCATATTAAAGAGTCTATTGGAGGAAGTTTCGATGAAGAAGTATTTCTTTCTCAGTTTGATGCTGGTTTTGGCTACAGGTGCCTATGCAGGGAATCCTGTTACGGTAGATAGCACGAATGCAACGCCGGATGGTGTGAACACGTTTAGCACGATCACGTCTGCGATATCCAGTTGGTGTGCTGGCGGGACGAACGCGGGTCAGACGGCACCTTTCGTGATTAACGTTGTAAACGGTCCGTACTCGGAGAATATTCGCATCGACAAAGGGCTTGTTGGTCTGGGCGATATTGTTGGCGAACTGATTATTCAGGCTGCGACACCTGTAAATATCAGACTCAACCCAAGTAGCACCGTCGGTGGAATGCTGCTGTACCAGGATACGTACGATGTGACGTTCAACAATTTCATATTCAGTCCCGATGCGGGCAGCTCTTACGTTATGAACACCTTGATCATGATCAATGATCCGGCTTCGCCTGCCATGAATCGGAACTGGGTCAAGTTTTACAACTGCGTTTTTACAGAAGCCTATGACACTGGTGCACCGATGGTCACGGATAAGGCTTCTGCTCTGGCAAACAAGGACGCGCTCCCTGGCACAAGAAGTGGCAAAATGAGTGCCTCCGCTGGAAAATGTCTCATGAAAGGTGCGACCAACAACGGACTGCAGTCGGTTCGTCTTGACAACTGTGTTCTCTATGGGCCACCTCAGATTGGCTTTGAGTTGAACGTCAGAGCCGGCGACGACATTATTGTTCACGATACTTTGGCTGTCTACTGTGCGTATAGTGCCTACCGTTGCTTGGGTAATGCAGTTGCCAACCAGTCCTTTACTGGCACGGACGCAGGCGCTGGTCCGACACAATGCACCGCGATTATCAACTCGCCGTGGTCGGTCGCATCTACTGCTGCGAATGGCAAGGCTCTCAGGTTTGAGGCTAGTGCTGCGGTGACTTCCACCGTGAGCAATGTGCTGATATCGAACAGCTTTCTTTCTGGCAATGCATACGTTGGTGGAATAAACATCAATGGAAACCAAGGCAGTGTCAACATGGACAATGTAATCATTGACACACATGGTGATTCCATACTGATGCAGCCGGCGAATGCCTGCACCTTGAGCAACGCCACGCTGAACTCATCGGCTCGTGCTGGTATTGCCTTCACAGCAGCTGCCGCTGGCAGTCTGACTGTCACAAACACCATCTTCAGCGGCGCTGGCACCAAGATCACTGGCACCGTTCCCACTGCTGGTCTGAGCGTCAACTACTCGGCGTTTGTCGAGAGTGGTCCCGATGCCATAACGGCGCGTGATGCGGGACAAGTGATTACCTACGGTGTAAACATCATCAACAACGATCCCGAATTCAAGAGCAAAGACGTTACCAATGAGGACTTCTTTGACCTTGCTTCAGGATACTATCCCACGAAGGGAATTGGTGGCACAGACCTGGCGGGTGGTGCGGACTGTGATGCAACGGCTATCGCCGACTGGATGCTTTACTAATCTGAAAAGCACACAAGCATCTGTCGACAGACTGACCCCGAGGTTGTGTTCTGAGCGACAGGTGCAGGAGAGACAAGAACAATGAACTCCGAGACCGAAGGGAATAGTGTTCTTCAGAGCCTTTTCCCTTCGGCTTGGAGTCAACAAAACAGAGTTTTTAAGGAGTGTAGACTATGAGAAAGAGTTTGTTTTTGAGTCTGATGCTGGTTGTGGCGACAGGCGCGTATGCGGCAAATCCTGTCACTGTGGACAACACAAATACCAGTCCCGATGGTGTAAGCACATTCAACACGATCACATCGGCAATTGCGAGTTGGTGTGCCGGTGCTGCAAATGCGGGTGAGACAGCGCCATTTGTGATCAATGTTGTCAATGGTCCGTACACGGAGAACATCCGAATCAACAAGGATCTTGCAGGCTTGGGTGATATTGTGGGAGAACTGATCATTCAGGCTGAGAACCCGGTGAACATTCGCTTGAACCCAAGCGGTGTTACCGGTGGTATCTTGGTCTACCAGGACACGCACAACGTGACCTTCCGGAATTTCATCCTCAGTCCACACCCTGGAAGCTCCTACATCATGAATGCCTTGGTTACCATCAATGACCCTGCTTCTCCCGCGATGACACGGAATTGGGTCAAGTTCTATGACTGTGTCTTCACCGAAGCTTTCGCTACCGGAGAGCCCATGGTTACGGACAAGGCATCCGCCTTGGCAAACAAAGATGCTCTTCCGGGTGCACGAAGTACTCGGATGAGCTCTACGGCCGGGAAATGTATCCTCAAGGGTGCTACAAACAACGGTCTTCAGTCGGTTCGTCTTGACAACTGTGTTTTCTATGGACCACCCCAAATCGGTTTTGAACTAAATGTTCGAACGGGTGACGAGATACAGGTTCATGACACGCTGGTTGTTCTGTGCGGATTCAGCGCATTTCGATGTCTCGGGAATGCAGTGGCTCATCACTCGTTCACTGGCACCGATGTTGGTGCAGGCCCGACCCAGTGTACTGCGATCATCAATTCGCCGTCCACGACTGCAACGACTGACGACAACGGAAAGGCGCTTAGACTGGCATCGAGTGCTGCAGCGACTACCACTATCAGTAACGTTCTGATTTCAAACAGTTTCTTAGCTGGCAACGCATTCATCGGTGGAATCAATATCAATGGCAACCAAGGCAATGTTTCCATAGAAGATGTGATCATTGACACCTACGGTACAGCCATCCTGGTTCAGCCGGCAAACACATGCACGGTAAGTAACGCCACACTCCATACTTCTGGCGCTGGTGGAGCGGGTATCGCCTTCACTGCCGCTGCTGCCGGCAGTCTGACTGTTGCGGACACTATCTTCAGTGGCGCAGGTACCAAGATCGTTGGCGATCTTCCCACCGGTGGCTTGAGTGTCAACTACTCTGCGTTTGTCGAGAACGGATCCGATGCCATCACGGCTCGTGATGCTGGACAGTCGATCACTTACGGTGCAAACATCATCACTGCCGATCCGCAGTACGTCAGCAAAGACGCAACATCAGCGAACGCATTTGACGTTCGGGGACTCACCTACAAAGGTGCTGGATCTGCTGGCTCGAATCTCGCGGGTGGCGCTGACTTCATCCTTCCCCCAGACACACCAACGCACTCAACGAGCGTTGATCCGTCCTGGGAGTTGTACGACTGAGCCCATTTCCTGCCATATAGAATGCTGTGGCAGGATTGTTGTCATTCGCCCGCAGGTGTCGGTTTTTCCCCCATGCCTGCGGGTGGATTCTTTTTGGGGGATCGAGACAGGGCTGGCTGCTAACCTTTCTATCAGGTCTCTGTGTAAGATCAAGGCGCAGGCTTCGACCACGAGCAAAGATGCTCGTGGCACAGGAGTGGTGCCAGCTCAGTTACACTGGCGATAGAGTCAGGATATGCTTCGGAAGCAAAGCGGAGTCTTCGGAGCGACGCTACCGAAGCCCGCTTTCTGTCTGGTCCCGCTTCGGCAGCGTCGCAGAGCCTCTGCAACCGAAGCATACCTCCCCCCCCTTCCGTAACTGAGCCAGTACCAGGAGTGACGGATTTCCACGTGACCGCTTAGATATAAAAAGGAAAGGGGACATACTCTTCGGATTCAGACCGTAAGAAATGTCCCCTGTCAATAACAGTTTGACGCGATATCAGTTCACGGCGTCTTTCAGTGCCTTCCCGGGCTTGAACTTCGGGACTTTGGCAGCCTTAATCTTGATCTTCTCCTTCGTTGCCGGATTGACTCCAGAACGAGCTTTGCGCTGTGCGACCAGGAAAGTGCCGAAGCCAACCAACTGAACAGTCTGCTTCTTTTTCAGACTCTTCACGATGTTGCCGAAAACGGCATCAACGGCAGCGGCGGCATCCTTCTTCGTCAGACCAGCATCACTGGCGACCGCTTCGATCAATTCCGCTTTGTTCACCTATACTTCCCTCCCTTCTTAGAGACGGCATATTTGATTCTGCCCTATAATAGGTCTGTCCACCCCTGTTGTCAAGAGGGACTAGGGCTTTTCAACAAAGATTTTCTTGCTCCCAATCTGCACTCACTTCGTCACGGCACAACCGGATTGGTGGCTCACCGATCCTTCATCTTGATGTCAATTTTGGACTGCGCTCTCCGCTGTTTCAGCCAGTCCTGAATCGCTGCATTTCGTCGCTCATTGAGCATGCTGTTCAAAAGAGTGGCGCGCTCTTTCTCGTGATAGGCGGTCATGTCCGGTTCGACATGCTCAAGCACCTGAAGGATGAAATATCCAACGGTCGTTCGTGCCACTTCCTTGTTCTCCACGAGTACGGGCACTGTGGCTTCGATGAGGCCTGTGCACTCTCCTACAGCCGTCCTCATCGCGGCGTAGGCCACATCGGGGACTTGCCCGTAGTTCGCGAACGGCTGAGTGCGGCTGAACAAGCCAGCGCTTTGAACTGAGTATCCGTTCTCACGGGCAAAATCGGAGAGTTTGAATTCAGCCGTTGCGTCCTTGCCTGCACGCCAATCCGACACCCACGATTTCAGCTTTGTGTGCGCAGCTTCTGCTTCCTCTTTGGCCAACAAAGCGGCCTGTTGATCCAAGAACACTTTGCGGACTTCTTCAGAGACTTCAGCAATGTCAGGCACATGTGCTTCACGTTTGTCTGTCAGCATGACAAGGAAGAAATCGTTAATCTCGTTGGGACGCCCCATCATGGCACGCGGAATGACCTTCCTGTAGGTTTCTCCGACCTGCTTCATCTTGAATGCGACCTGAGCCAGTTCGGGAGCCTGTCCCAAAGGTTCAGGATTTTCATTCTCCGCGAACAAGGAGGTTTCGAGAAATGAGAGTTTTGCCATCGGATGAGTTTCGCGTGCTGCTTCATCCAAGGCCTTGTTGTGAGTCAGGAAGTAATCGCGCTCCTTTTGAAGTGCCGTCTCCAAATCCAGCGGCTGTTCCTCTTCAGAAGCAGTTGGCTCTTCAGCCGGCTGTTGTGTGTCTTCTTCAACCGGAACCTCAGGCACCACCACGGATTCCACTGCCGTCATAATAACGGACTCTCCGAACGATCGCGCCGCTTCAACGCTGTACTGAACAGTCAACTTTTGCTCGATGCTCTTGGAAATGGTTTCGTCCAGATCGGGAATGCGCGCATCCACCCGATCCACGAAGCGAATGAGATGAAATCCTCTTGGCGAGGAAACCACGCCGCTGATCTCACCGTCCGTCAACTTGAAGGCGGTGTCGAGGAAATCCTTGGCATTCCATCCGATCTCTGGTACGCGTCCCTCTTTGTAGAGAAGACCGGTATCGAGTATGTCAACACCCTTTGACTTAGATATCTCGTCAAAGCCATGCCCGTCTCGAATCATGGCTTCGGCGTCTTGCGCCTGCTGCATGGCAATCTTCATCGCCTCTTCACGAGTCTTGTCCGCCGCGACTCTTTCTCGGGCTTCTTCGAGCGTCATGTCACGGGCGTCTATCTTCTCAAGCATCTCAATCAAATACCAATTCTTATTGGCTGGAATCGGCTCACTGATCTGTCCTGGTGACAGGCGTGAGGCCTCGTTGGTGAAGGTTCGGAGATCATCTTCGCCCACAACTTCATCCACATTTCCACCTCGCGCAAATGCCTGTGTTTCACGAACGATGAACCCTTGAGGCACCTGAGTCGGATCGATCTGTTTACCCAGCTGTTCGCGAAGATCGCTGAGTCGCTGGCGAGACTCAGATTCCGCCTTGTTGTACTTCAATACGTCAGCAACCTTGTCTCGCACTGCGTAAAGGGGCTGGATTGTGGCTTCTTTGATATCTTCCACATAGACCAAGGCGAGACCGTTCGGAACGCTGATAACGTCGGACATTGCACCTGGCTGCAACTCAAAGACATTGTCCGCAATTCCGAATGATGCCAAGTCACCGTACGTTCGATAACCCATCAGACCCCCTTGATCTTTGAATTCATCCTGGGAATGTTGACGGGCTGCTTCCTCGAAGGTTTGTCCTTCCTCGATATCGGTCTTGATCCTGCGTACGAGTTCCCGTTTGGCGGTCTTCTGTTCTCCGCTGTCTGAGTCGGCTAAGGGGATCTGAATTCTGCGAACCTTTCTTTCCTCTTCGGAGTAAAAGCCTTGGGGATTCTCCTCGTAGTAGGCCTGAATCTCCTCATCGGTCGGTGACATTGTGTCCATCAGCTGTCGGAAGTCCAGCGCGACATAGCGCACACGCATCTGCGGCTCGGTTCGGTATCGCCCTGCGTTGTTCTCAAAATGACTCAGGATGTCCTCTTCCTTGAGAACAACCCTGTCCTGGAACTTCTCGGGGAAGAAGGCGAGATGTTCCACCTGCACCTGTTCGGGAACTTCGTACTCTTCTGCATTGTCTTCATAGTAGCGCTCAATGGCTTCACGCGTGACCTGAACGGTACCCCGAAAAATCTTCGGGTCAATTTGAAGATACTTGACTTTGACTTTCTCCGGAACACGAAAACGCTCTTTGTTGCTTTCGAGAAAATCCTTGAGCGCCTGCTCCGTCGGTTCCGCCACTGCGGTCAGATAGGACTTCGGTTCAAAAGCCAGATAATCGGCCGCGATCTTCTCCTCGCGATCCCGATAGGCGTCTGTCAGTTCTTGTTCGGTGACGTGCGAGTTGCTGGTGATGACTCTCTGCATCTTGGTCATCAGCAGGCTGCGACGCTGGGTGTCAAAGTACTCCTCGAGATCGTTGCCCAGCATAGCCAGACGCTCCAGCCATTCGCGAACCGTTCTTCCCTGGGGCTTGGCCTGCGTCGTCTCGATGTAGGAGATCACTTCAGGATCAGTCGCCTTCAAACCGGCTTCCTGGGCAGCCTGATAGAGAAGCTCTTCGTTGATCAACTGGTCCAGAACGTTCTTCTCCAGTTCCAACCGATCCACAAGAGTCTCATCCCACTGTTCGCCGTAGTTGTTTCTGAGATACTGCTCATTGTTCGAATAGGCTCTCAGAAAGCGCGAACGGCTGATGCGGCCGTCCTTGTTGACAAGCGCCACGTAATCCGAGTCCATGGACTCGCCTCTTCTTTGTCGCATGTCCTTGGAAGCACCGTAATAGAGCACGAAGACCAAGATAATCGGGAAGGTGATTGCAATCAGAATTTTCTTCTGATGCGTTCGCATCGTACTGAGCATTACAGAATCCCTCTTTCCTTAAACTCTCTCCTGAGAGAGCAGACTCCAGAGGAATCTGCTTTCCGGTTTAAGCAAGCGCACGTGATAGTGGGCACAGTCCACACGCTCGCGAGTGCCAACCGCTCCTGAAGAATGTCACGATAGAATAGGTATCCCCAATGCAGTTGTCAAGCCATCCTCAGCAAATTTCCGGCGATTCCGATAGAAGTTGACCCTCACCCGAATTCCTGCTTATGATCCCGTCAATTTGCCCAGAGTTGGCGAGCGTTGACGGGAGTGCACTATGTGCCCATCCCTGTGAACGCCCGCCTTGGGAACAAGTCAAACTCGTTTGGAGTCTGATTTTGGGAGGTCTGTCTTCTATGCCCGCGAAAACTGTTTCTGCAAAACCCAAGCAAAAGCCCCGTGCGTCTCAGCCACAAGGCACAACCAAGACCGGAGATCGGTCTAAGATGGTTGGGGGTAGTTTGGAAGCTGTGCTCTATGATTGCTTGCCAATGCACGATTCCACCTGGGGAATCTGTACCGGGGCTGATGGCAAGATTTACATCGGGGCTTGTGGTGAATGCATTGGTGGCTTGAGCGTTTATATTCTACGATACGATCCCGACACGTCAAAACTGGAGTATCTGATCGAGGTCGGCCCGGCTATCGGGGAGCCACCGGACAATGGGCGTGCCACGCAGTCCAAGATTCACTACTGCATGATTCCCGGAAGCGACGGCTTGATCTACTGCGCCACGCATGCATCGGGCCCCCCGCTCAACCATCCAGTGTGGCGTCCTTGGAACAGCTGGGACGATGAGAGACTTCGTTTCCCCGGAGCGCATCTGTTCACGTTTGATCCAAAGACCAATTCGATCTTCGACTTCGGTGTGGGCCCTCAACGTGAAGGCAGCCGCTGTATGGCGATGGATGAAAAGCGCAGGAAACTCTACGGGATTACATGGCCGAGAAACCATGTCTACGTCTACTACATGGATGAAAGGCGCTACGTTGACCTCGGACGCATCGGTGACATCAACCCGCAGGCGATTTTTCTGGACAAGAATGGCACGGCCTACACGACCGATGATTACGGCTACATCATCCGTTGCGACCCCGACACCAACGAACTGCGACGGCTCAATGTGAAGTGTCCTCATCTGGCGTACCGAATCGGTTGGCACAATGTTCCTTATGACGTAGTTCCTTCGCCGGACGGTGAGACTTTCTTCGGAATAGATTGGGGTTTTGAAAACCATGTTTGGGAGTTTGATCCTCGTGGCGAGGGAAGTATGCGCAGCTTCGGTCGGGTCTGGGCGCCACCCGAATGGAACAACGATCACTCGCTTGAATACTACCAGCTCAGGGCTTTGGTTTTTGGGGCGGACGGTAAATTGTATTTCACTGGCAGAGTCGGATGGGAACAAGACCAAGTTCAGCATCTCATCCGCCTGGACACCGTGAGGGGCAAGACCGAGGATCTGGGTGGCATTGATTTTCCAGGACGGCGAGGCTTTCATGCCGCCAGCGCCACGTTCGACTTCTATGGGAATCTCTACATTGCCGAGGCAGGACTGCACCCGACAGGGATGTACATCTACCGACCCGATTACGTCTCCAAGGGCAAACGGTTGTTCTCCTGGAAAGACGTGAAGATGTGGGGATAGGCTTTCATGAAGAAACTGGTGTTCACCATGAAAAAGCGACTGCAGTTATACACAGAACCAGTGAGTCAGCCAGAAAGGAATCAGCAACGATGACGAAAGATTTATCGGATGGGCTCCGACAACGAACTTGGCCAAAGCCCCAGGAAGTTCTCACAGGAAACTATGTTCAGGCTTCCTATGTCTGGGAAGGAAGGGTTTTCAACAGGGCTCTGCGAATGCACCAGCACGTCTCGGAGCCGATTACACCAGGTGAATCCGCAATCACCTCGCTGTGTCGAGGTCTCAATGGCAAAATCTATGGAGCCACTTCAGGCAAGAGAAGCCATCTGTTCTACTACGATCCCGGCCCTCGTGGTGACGGTGTTTGTGATTTGGGTGTGATGGAAGGCGTCACGGCGATTCGGCGTTCGCTGGTAGCGATTGCACCCGACCTGATCATCGCGGGTGCCTCGGAAGTCAATGATCCTTCCCAAGGGGGTGCCTTGTACCGACATGCAACGGCACACGACCACATGGATGAGTACGGAACCTCGAAAGGAAAAGTGGAGAAGATACTCGTTCCGGTGGAAGGTGAATGCGTTGCGGCGCTTGCTGCGGATGGACTTCGTCAGATGGTCTACGGGTTGAGCACGCCTTCAGGCATCTTCTTCCGATACGATGTAAAGGCGGGAACCGTGAAGCAGTATGGGCAAGTGGCCAGTGACAAAGTGTTCTCGCACACACTGGTGTTGGACGCGAAAGGCAACGTCTATGGAGCCTCTTCGCTTGGGGAACTGTTCCGATACTGTCCCGAACAGGATAGCGTGGCATCGCTTTGCAAGCGCATTCCCAGCCTTGCGGGGCGCGAGTTCTACAATCGCCTTGATGCAGCGGTGTTGGAGCCTCGGTCGGGTTTGATCTACGGAGCGGGCAGTGCCGATGGAGTTCTCTTTGTTCTGGATCCGGAATCCCTGGAGATTCGCTCGCTCGGCAAAGCCACCGCAGAGCCTCGGGTGCGGGCAATGGTAGCGAGTCTGGACGGTCGCATCTATGGCATCGGCGGCTGTGAAGATGGAATGGGAAGGCTCTTCCGATATGATCCGTTTCGCCATGAATTGAAGGAACTGGGCATCATGATGGCTGCGTCTGAAGTGTTCCGTCACGGCTATGAATTCGATGCCGCATGTACCGGAGCATCGGGCGAGATCTATTTTGGTGAGTCTGAATGGGAAGGGCATCTCTTTCTTTACTTCCCACCGGTGTTGGGAGCGTAACAGCCGGATTTTCTCTTGCAGACAGCAACGCTGACGGGTAAGAATTTGCCAGTCGTCGAATAACCGGAAGGAGTCGTTCTATGAGTAAGAAAGTTCTCTTTGTTTGGGGCGGTTGGGAAGGTCATGAGCCGAGGCAGTGCGTCGAGGTCATGGCACCTGTGATTCAGGCGGAAGGATTCGAGGTTGAGATCGCCAACACGATGGATGTCTATCTGGATAAGGCGAAGATGGAGTCTTTGAGCCTTGTGGTTCCCTGTTGGACGATGGGTCAGATCACCGGAGAGCAACAGAACGGCCTTCTCGGTGCTATCAAGGAAGGTGTCGGTATCGCGGGTTGGCACGGAGGCATGGGAGACTCATTCCGTATGAACACGGAATATCAGTTCATGGTCGGCGGACAGTGGGTGGCTCATCCCGGTGGCATCGTCAAGTACACGGTGAATATCATCAACCATGATGATCCG
>JAKQFZ010000619.1 GCA_029558215.1 Candidatus Omnitrophota bacterium | reverse complement strand
GCATCGTCGAATCCGTCCATCCCCAGTTGGAACACCTGGAAGTGCGAGGCGATGCTGAGCTGTGCGCCCAGATCCAGGTGCGTCTGCACGGCCTCGGCCGGACCCATGTGGACACTGGAAGAAAACGGGGAAGGTTCCTGAAATTTTCCCATCTTTCGTGTTTAAGTTGAAATTCTTGGGTTAAGCATTCCGCAATGCTGATGGATCTTGAGCAAGAAGTAGTAGACGTCCTTGAAGCCGTACGCCATGCGGGATAGCCGTTTGATTTTGTTGTTGATGCCTTCGGAAATAGCCGTGGTGATGTTGCAGATGAAGTAGTTGAGGATGAAGTGGCGTTTCCGGAAGAATTTGTTTCCCAACTCTACGAAGGCAGATATTTTTGATTTCATGGCGGCGACAATCCAATCCTTCAAGGTGGTTTGGGCGGTCTGCCGATCCTTGGCTGCATAGACGGACAGAAACTGCTCTTTCAAAAGCATCGCCTGGTAGACGCGTTCGTTCAGGGTTGCCAATTTCCCGAGAAGATCCTGTTTTTTCTTGCCCTTTGCACTCTTCATCAGAATGAACCGCTGGTTGCAATGAAGGATTTTGCAGAGTTCATCGTTGTTCTCTTTTCGGGCCTTGTGGAGTTCTTCCTTACGAACCGTATCCAGCGCATCGTTGAGGTACTTCTTCACATGGAAGTGATCCAGAACGATCAGGGCATTTTTTGCAAAAGTCTTGGTGGAAGATAAGAAGCCTCTTGCACCGTCACTGGCCACTGCCTGGATGTTCGCACATCCATCCGAACCAAGCTTACGGTAGAACTTGTCCAGGACAACCTTCCCGCGACCGTTGTGATTCCAGATCACCTTGCGCTTCTCAATGTCAATCACATTGGTGACGTACTTATGTCGTTTCTGCCAGGAAACCTCATCCACACTCATCATCGTCGGAGCCACAAGGGAATCGAGCTTTTCCCGTGCCAGCGTTTCCAGCATGCATTTGTCGATGCGATATACCGTTTCGTCGTCCAAGCCCAGGTACCAGCCGGCCTCCTGGTTGGTGGTTATGGCGGTCAGTCGGTAAACCTGCTTGGCAAACCGCAGAGAAAAGCGCTTCCTGAGCCAGGGGATCTCCTCAACCCGGATCGTGTCATCTTCCAGACAGTGGACCTTCCGCCTCGGAACATGAAGGAAAACTCTCTTGCCGCTGATCGGCAAATCCTCAATCAGGTTCATCCAAACGCTGTGAATCCCTCCCGCATGGACACGGCCGCAGCCGGAACAGAGCGGGGGCAATCGTTCAATCTGTTCAACGATAAAATGAAGACTGTTGCCGTCATTGTGGATCACGTGGGTCACTTTATAGTTTGGAATGTCAAGGAGCTCTGTGATAGTGTTTAGCTGCATCGGGTCTCGTCCTCCGGTTGGGGTTGTTCGCCAACAAAACCATACCAGATGCGGCCTGTACCCGATGTACTTTTCTATCTGACTGCTTTTAAAGAACTTCTACAGACTGAATGACCTGTATCCAACTTTTTTACGAAAGAACCAAAATTTGGATGAAAGGAGAATAAATCATGACGGAAGAGAGCAAGTGCCCGGTGACGGGCAAGACAAGCAGACCCATTTCCGGCCGTGGCATGTCGAACCGGGACTGGTGGCCGAACCAGTTGAACCTCCGGATTCTTCATCAGCAGGACAAGAAGAGCAACCCGATGGGCGAGGCTTTCAACTACGCCGAGGAGTTCAAGAAGCTTGACCTGGCAGCGGTGAAGAAGGACCTCTATGCGCTGATGACCGACTCCCAGGAG
>JAKQFZ010000606.1 GCA_029558215.1 Candidatus Omnitrophota bacterium | reverse complement strand
ACGGCAATTGGATACCGTGGTACGATTCTTCGTACCACTAATGGCGGTGCAAACTGGACCAGTCAGACAAGTGGGACCTTGAATTATCTCACTGGAATCTCCTTTACTGATGACAACACTGGGACGGCAATTGGATACCGTGGTACGATTCTTCGTACCACTAATGGCGGTGCAAACTGGACGAGTCAGACAAGTGGGGTAGCGAACGACCTCCTTGGAATCTCCTTCGCGGATTCCAGGAACGGGGTGGTTGTAGGAGAACGTGGAGCAATTCTTTGTACCACCGATGGCGGTGCAAACTGGACAACCCAGACAAGCGGGACAACGAACGACATCCTTGGAATCTCCTTCACGGATGCCAACACTGGAATGGTGGTTGGAAATTATGGGACGATCCTCCGCACAACAAATGCTGGGGCGATTTGGACAAGCCAAACGAAGGGGACAACCGATGAACTCTATGGAATTTCTTTCGTCGATGCCAACACTGGAACGGTGGTTGGGCAGTGGGGAGCGATCCTTCGCACAACAAATGGCGGGGCGAACTGGACGCGACAAACCAGTGGATTTACAGGATTTCTATCTAAAGTTCATTTCGTCGATGCCAACACCGGGACGGTGGTTGGACAGGAAGGGACGATCCTCCGCACAACAAATGGCGGGGCGAATTGGACAAGCCAGACAAGTGGAACAACGGAAGACCTCCATGGGGTATTCTTCACAGACACCAACAATGGCATGGCAGTTGGAACGAACGGAACCATACTCCGCACCACTGACGGTGGGATTACCTGGACGAGCCAGATGAGCGGGAACCTTAACAATATCTATGGAATCTCCTTCACAGATGCCAACACCGGGTCACTGGTTGGGCAGGACGGAACGATCCTCCGAACAACAGATGGCGGGGAGAACTGGACGAGTCAGATAAATGGGATCACGCTCTGGTTTTTGGCAGTTTCCTTTACCGATTCCAATATCGGAACGGTGGTTGGACAGAGCGGAACGATCTTTCGCACAACAAATGGTGGGGAGAAATGGACGCGACAGACAAGTGGGGTGACGAACACTCTCTATGGAGTTTCTTTCTCCGATTCCAACAACGGCGTAGCGGTTGGAGCGAATGGAATCATCATTCACACTACTAATGGTGGAGAAAGTTGGATGAGCCAGGCAAGTGGGACAACGAACTATCTCTATGGAGTTTGCATGACTGATTCCAATATCGGCACTGCGGTTGGATTTGTCGGCACCATCCTCCGCACAACCACCGGAGGCGTAACATGGGTCGAGGAGCCGAAATCCGCCCCCACCCTCTTCCACCTCGCCCAGAACTACCCGAATCCCGTCACCACAAGCACGACCATTCCATTCACACTTTCGAAGCCGGAGCATGTTCGACTATCCGTCTGTGACGTGCTGGGACGAGAGGTTGCGGTGCTGGCTGATGGAGAGCGAATGGCTGGAGAGCAGTCGATTTCTTTCAATCCGGCTGGACTGATGGCTGGGATCTACTTTTCTGTGCTCAGAACGGGATCTAGAGTCGAGACGAGGAAGATGCTTGTAGTGGGCACAGCATCTGGATATTGAGCGTTCTTTCACACAGCAAGTCCTCCCCTCTCCCCTTGTGGATATCAGATCGATTGGTCTATTTTGCGTTCTGATTCCCGACATCGGGTTCCCCAGTGTAAGGAAATTTCGCGACGATTCCAGTGTCTTGTATGCGTACGGATTGACCAATCAAAGCAGGTCGCATCATGAGAAAGCTCGTTGCCCTCAGCATCATGCTCATAGTCGGATTTGTCCTGCCCTTCGATCAGTGCGAGGCACAATCTTCCGGTTGGTTCTGGCAGAATCCTCTTCCACAAGGGCAACTCCTGAGGGGTGTAACCGCATTCGATGCAATGTCAGTTGTTGCCGTAGGTCAGAATGGAATGATTCTGTATTCGTCAGATGCAGGTTCGAGTTGGTCAATTGCACGAACGAAGACTACTGAGACTCTGAATGCGGTATGCATTACTGGTGCAAATACTGCCTGTGCCGTTGGTCGAGGAGGCTCAATTCTCTTTTCCTCCAATGGCGGAATGGACTGGGAGAAACGAGAAAGTGGTACTACGAAGGATCTATATGATGTCGATTTCTTTGACATGGATCACGGAGTTGCGGTTGGAAGCAATGGAACAATTGTCCTCACGACCGATGGTGGGATGAATTGGATATTAAACAGTTACCAGACATCACGTTCCTTCCCCTCGGTGGACTTCGTTTCACCCGACTGCATCATTGCAGGTGATGATGATGGATTCGTGCATCGCACGACCAATGCAGGCTTGAGTTGGGAAGCCCACAACACAATTTCATACCAAATCCTCTACGGTCTGTCATTTGCTGACTCACTCAACGGTCTGGCTGTGGGGGACTTCGGTACGATAATTCGTACCAGAGATGGAGGTGTTACGTGGCAGGTACAGCTACTCTATACGTTTTACGGCTTCCAAGATATATTCTATCCGGACACCAATAGAGCCATCGCCGTGGGTTCTGATGTACTC
>JAKQFZ010001252.1 GCA_029558215.1 Candidatus Omnitrophota bacterium | reverse complement strand
ATATTCGGCATGGCGTTGCCATGTGCTCGCGCCATGACGGTTGGTCCAGTCGGGCGATTGTCCGATTCGAACTTGGAGACTGAGTAGAAAATCTGTGTCTTGATGGATCTCCTGAGTGACAAGCCCTCTTCGGATGCCAGTTGGATGAACAGGTTGCTGAAGTCTTTGACTTGGTTTTCCAAGCGGTCTACATCAAGCCTGTCCAAGGTGTCCTGAGGTGTGCCCTCACGAGGCAGATGCTCCTGAACTGTACCAACACAGAGATTGTAGATGCCCGCCTTCCCAGCCACTTCGCCGCTGTGGATGAGAAAAGGAGCCGCCCAAAGAAGCCTTGGTGGATCTAAGGTTCCATCCGCCGAAGTAGCCTCAAAAAGTCGCACCGAACCATTCTTTTCCTGAACAGTGTTGTAGGCATTCAGGAAAGTGCTCTGAATCTTAGTGTAGAGTCCAGGGAGATCATCACCGGAACACAGAGAGGAATCACCACCAATGATCAAGCCGTATCGTGTGGTCGTGTCACCGAACAGAAACGACAAGTGCATGGAAATCCACATCTCGGAGAGGAGTTCCTTGATCGCTTCATCGGTCGAAAGAGCGGTTCTCTCAAATTCCAGTTCCGCCTTTCGGATGAGCATATCCCTTCGTACGTCGGCCAGTGCAATACCAAGTTCGTTGGAGACTGTCGAGGTGATGCTGTCGCGAGCAAGCGCCCGACGAAGATCATTCCACAGATTTGACTCCGCTTGCCTTTCTTCGATTTCGCTGACGACTTCCTGGTGACGGGTGGAGTCCTCTTGCAGGGACGCCAACTGCTTTCGAAGATCATAGAGTTCGCCGCCGATACGGAACGAATGGGACTTTGCTGCTTCTTTGAGTCGTCGAACCAGTTCGCGCCTGACCGATGTTCCTGACTGAAGTGGACGTTCGGACGCCAACGCCTTCTCCAGATCCAAGAGAAACGCCCATTCATTTTCGAGATACTCTTTTCGTTTCTCGACCGTGACTTCCTTCTGTTCCTTCTCGAGAGCCTTATAGAAAGCTGAAACGCCAAGATGTCCGCGAGACTGACCGTCAAAGAAAGCAATCAATACGTGCCTCTTCGGACGATTCTCGCTGATTTGTTCGGCGAGTCTGAGGAGTCCTGCACAGTTGGCAGCCGCCCTGGCACCTGGTGAAAGCGTAGGCACCTCACCGTAACTGTCCACGGAAGTGGCTACGACAATCACTTCCTCTTTATCCTGATGGAACACAGGATCGGTGCCCTTGAAAAAAGCCAGTACGTTCTGACCGACCTTGTCTTCCCAGACCACCTCGCTGTGGATGTTCGCCTCGGCACCGTCCGGAAGGTCAGCCGCACTTCCCGCATAGTAGAAGCGCGGCAGATTTGCGTTTGCGTAGCTGAAGTGTGAATGCCAGGAATAAGTCTGACCACAGGGAACAAAGATGACCGCCTTGGCTCCGAGCCTGAATGCGCGAAGCCAGTTGTCCCAACAATTGTAGTCCAGGACGACTATGGCTCCTTCCACATTTTTGCTTCCAAACGGATCTGAAGAATGAACGTCAATATGCACGATGGAACCCGATATGCCTTCGATCGGGGAGACTGGACAAATGATACCGTTGGGACGTATCGGTTCCAGGAGTAACTTAGTTGAGCCCTCTGAAGCACCCTGAATGTGAAGTTCACAACGATTCACACGGGTTTGAGCAACCGGGAATTGCTGGACGATGAGATTGTCCGGACTCGTTTCTGCAACACGTTGCTTGATGGTGTCTATTGCGAGCAGGCATTCCTCTGTTCCTGCCAGCCGATGTGGTGTGCGGGTCAGGGATTGACAGTCTTGCAGAAAAGCGCTCGTCTTTGCCCAGGATAAGGTGTCTCCATTTCCTGCAACCAGCAGGAGACCAAGACAGCAGAGAGCCCGAAGGAGCGATGCTGCCTGTCTTAAACGATGTGTGTTTTCCATCACTTCACTCTGTCTCATTGTCAATCGTTCCCACCTCGACACTCACCTCATCACGGCGTGCGATGCGCTCAATGTTGCCGTCTCGAATCCAGATGAGTCTGTCGCAGATATCCATCATCCGGTAGTCGTGTGTGGCGCAGATTATAGTGACACCACGCTGCTTGTTGAGTTTGCGCAGGATTTCGAGGATCTCCCTGCCTGTGCGAAGGTCAAGGTTGGCTGTTGGCTCGTCGCACAGCAGAATTCGGGGATTGTTCGCCAAAGATCGGGCAATGGCGACACGCTGCTGTTGTCCCCCAGACATCTCGATGGGTCTGTGAAACCAGCGCTCCGCCAAGCCGACGAGTTCCAGGAGTTCCATGCCGCGCCTTCTGGCCTCGTCAGGGGGCACTCCCCCAAAAGCCATTGGCGTGGTGACGTTCTCCAGAGCGGTCATGTACTGAATCAGATTGTAGTCCTGAAAAATGTAACCGATCTTTCTGCAGCGGAGAAACGCCAGTTCCACAGCGGTCAACTGGGCGACATCCACTTCATCTATGAAGACCCTGCCACTCGTGGGACTGTCAAGTCCGCCGATCATGTTAAAGAACGTGCTCTTGCCGGAACCCGACGGCCCCATCACGGTGATGAACTCTCCGGTGTAGATCTCCACATTGACCCCGCGCAGGGCTTCGGTCACCACATTATTCATCACGTAATGACGTTTGAGATAAAGCGTTCGGATGATCACTCTGCGCGTCGTTGATTCAGAAGACTGTTGCACCGTTGTTGCCTCCGTGATCATTCTATTCGCATGGCCTCCATTGGTGCCAGTCGGGCAGCCTTGAGAGACGGATAGACCGAGGCGACGGCCGCCAGGATAACCCCCAACAGAACAGACAGTGCTATGGCCAAGGCCATAGGCTGCAACGGGATTGCCGACAAGAGAAGTCCTCCGAAAGAAACAGCCATTCGAAGCAAGCCGATGACAGCTCCGGCCAATGCTCCAACAAAGGCACCGACGACTCCCAGGCAACAGGCTTCGAGGACAAATGTCAGCATGATGAAACTGTCCAGAGCGCCGAGGCACTTCAGTGTGGCGATTTCGCGGAATCTCTCGGTGACGGACATGAGCATTGCATTGGAGATACCCACCATGCACACGATCAGAGAGGCAATGGCAAGCCAGGTCATCCTTTCGCCGATCCCCATCAGGCCGCCTGAGGTCGTGGCGACCATGAGTTCAGCGCGGTTCAGGGAACGTTCCTCGGCCTCCGACAAAGCCAGTTGAATCGCCCTCTCGGAATCAAGATCGCCGACGGAAAGTCCCTGTTCCTCGATCTTTTTGAAGAACCATTCTGCGGAGTCTCGGTTTCGCAGCAGTCGCCAAAGAACCGCGACGTTTACCTCACCAGTCGTGATATCGAGATAGCCTGCGATGCGGCTTCGCAAATCCTTGTTTGCTATGGATTCCTTCAACAGATTCATGTCGCGCATCCGCTCTGCCTGTTGGGAGATGTCCCCCTTCTCTTCTTCTGGCAGCAGGAAACCGGCCTCGCGGATGACTCTTCCAAAGTCCCCCTCCACATCTATGAGGGCTTCGAGAAGAGGTTTCTCACCAAGCGATTCACGCACTTCCTTGATCGCCTTGATCCTGCCTGCTTGAATGGCGAGGGTCGTTTCATACACGGACGGCCAATCTTTGAGAAATTCCTGAAACTGATCCAAAGATGTATTCAGGTGAACGGATTTCATTGAGTCCAGTGCGGTGGCAAATCGGTTCCAATTGGCAGGTTCTTGAAGCCAGCCAAAGATGGCGATGCCGCTGGCACGGTGGAAAAGTGCCCTTCGCCGTCCATAGTTGAGTTTTTCAAAAAAGGCGTGATAGTCAAGGGCTTGAGAGGCAAGCACGTGGTAATCGCTGATCTCCTGGCTCGATAGAGAACCCATTCGTGCAGCTTCGAGGACTTGGACACTTTCAGGATCAGAACTCCCCACTCTGAAGAGAATCTCTTCTGGAGTTCCAGGGCTGGTCAGCTGCGAGACCCAGAAAGCCGCCATCCTCAGTCGCGCTACGCGCTCCCTGGTCTGGAGCGCCAAAGAGCGCTTGACCAGGCTTTCGCTCAGGACGTTCATCAGAAAGGCGATCGCAACAGCCACGACCACGACAGTGACTGATGAACGAAACAAACGGTAGCGAATGCCATTTGTTGTGATCTGAAACGTTCGCCCGAAGGTGAGCGTCGGCTGATCCTTGATGTCAATATGCTTCATCACCGTTTCCTGTATTCTGTCAGTGACGCAGGCGGAATGCCTGAATCACAAAGGAGATGGACATCCTGTCTGTTTCCTTACACATGCCTTCTCAACTCGGGAGGATCCGAAATGCCTTGGGTTGGTCTCCCGTAATCAGATAATATACCACTCCGATAAGCATTGGGAAGACCACACCAAGAATCTCTCCCGCAATGAGCCCAAGCATCACAGGTTTGACGCGCTGATAGGTGCCTCTTCCGCCATACTTGACAACGACTACTTTGATGAACCACCCGACGAGAAAAGCATTGCACATTCTGAGTAGTGGCTCGGTTGACCACGTCAAAAGCAGCACT
>JAKQFZ010000566.1 GCA_029558215.1 Candidatus Omnitrophota bacterium | reverse complement strand
CCGCCGCCGTGGCTTCAAGGTCTTCCCGAGGAAGAATCCCGTAAAATGTCCACGCAAGGTCCACGCCCACAGTAATATAGAAAGATACACAACATGAAAACATTGCCAGTAGACACGGTAAGAACAATTGAGGAATCAAGGATACTCACAAGAGAGGAATCCGTTTTCCTAGAACAACTGCTTGATTGGCCACTTCCATACATGCGGATTGGGAAACGGGACATTGAAGAAACCATTGAGATATTTCTGGAAGGCCGGACCCTTACCCCGACCGAAGAGCGACACCTAGCAAAAATCCGCTCGTTGCTCACCCATCCCGATTGGACTGAGGACGTGGGTCTCCGAATAGCCTGACCTTCAACAATCAAGTGACGAAAGGAAACATGAGCCGTTACAGAATCAAAACGTTGTTGAATGTGGTCTGGACAGTCCTTGACGCCGAACTTGGATCCACGGAACCCGACACTCTGTCGCTTGAGCGGAAGGCCAAGGAAATCCAGTTCCGCCATCTGATAGTGGAAACATTGGAACCCCGCATTGAAGGGGAAGCGGCTGGCCAGAGAACTGGAAGCCCTCGTCCTAGAACTCATCCGAATGAAACGCCAACACGCATCCGTTGAAGGTGAGAAGGGGGCAGCATGACGTTTCCTCCCGATTCAGAGCTATGTATTCCCGGGCGAGGTTGCTTGGACCAATTTCGGGATTGCCCCTCTGGAAGTCGCCTCGCCCGGTCCATACCCAAAAAGATTTCGGAGGGGCAGTCCACGACTTGAAAGGCGAGGTAGTATGAAACTGGAAAGCGGATTGTTCGCAGAAGTCCCGCATGAACTTGTGGCGTCACGACGACTCAAAGCGAGCGTCAAGGTCATCCTGATACACTGCTTGGTGAGGTATCAGACCGAGAAGGACAACGGGGAACCGTGGACTTTTTCCGTGGCTGGAATTGCTGCCGAAACAGGACTGAGCGAACGGACAGTGAGTCGGAAAGTAGGGCCGCTCCGCAAGCAGGGCGTCTTGAAGTTCTATGGCAGGATGTCGGATGGCGAACGAGAATATGACGTGTTCACGTTTTCCCCAGAAGGACTTGTCGCCCTCATTCGCATCACGGGCAAAGCGTCCCTTGTTGTTCGTCCAGCACCCAACGGATTTGATGCCCCCGCTAAAATCACAGCCGACAAGACTGCGGACAACTTGTCCGACAACTTGTCCGACAAAACGCCGCCTAGAAGAGAAGATAGGAGAAGAGAAGAGGCTAAAAGGGAAGATGATAATAATCAGGGTTTGCTTCCCTTTTTCTCGGGAGCATCCTCAGACGCCGAAGGCGGGTTTTGTGTTGGGATGCCTTCAACGACGGTAGCCCATCCTTCCGATTCCACTACCATTCAACATGCCTGCGGCAACTCCAATGCTGGTGGAAAAAAAGAAGCCGATAGTTTATTGGCTTCTGTCTCTGCCCCCATCATTCAAGGTTCCGTAAGCGGAAACACGAATACAGGGGCAAGGAAGAATGGCACGGGCCATTCCGACACGTCTGCCAATCGTCCCGCTGGGACAAAGAGCATGGGGCTTACCGATGCTGAGTTGGACGACCTCTCAAGGCAGTATGGATTCACGAAGGATCAACTAAAGCGGATGGAGAATGGCGCATTGGTTGAAGTGGTTTGTGGACGAAGAGAAACCAAGGCTCGGAATGGCTTTGATTCCTTGTAGTCCTTCAAGGCTCCGTCCCCTGCGATGTCGCCCCATTTCAAGGTTGCCGTGTCGGCACATTTGAAAATCGCAAACCCGGGGGGCCACGATGCGCCGCCACGCAGCACAGCGGGAATCGGCTCC
>JAKQFZ010000516.1 GCA_029558215.1 Candidatus Omnitrophota bacterium | reverse complement strand
AGCGTGCCGCCGGAGAACTGTAGTGGTAAACTGTAGTCATGAGCTACAGGTTTGATACTCCCAATTTTCTGTCAAGTATTTGGTCTGACAACTACGGCCTATTCACGTTCACGGTGAGGGAAATACGAGAGGGCTTGTGGGAATCAACGATCTCGTGCGGGGTATCCACAAAAATCAACGGGGTGGTTCTACCCGCAAAGCGCACAGATTCGACGCGCGAGGCAGCAATCCGGCGTTCTGAGCTTGTATGGGAAAGCCTGGACCCAGATGCCCACACCCAGGAAGTTCACGATGGCCTCACCAGGATTTCAATGTTCTTTGGGTGGGTTGAGGATGGTGGGTGCCTATCGCCATCCGGTGATCGCCGTCTCCGTAACGGCAAAATCTGCCGTTACGGCATCAAGAGCATCGAGGTGTGGGAGAATGAGTGATGATCCTGACTTCCAGTATCTGCTGAACAAGATCGACCAGTGGATGGTTGACATGTCGGCGTCAAAACTTGTTGACTCGGGTCGGGTTGTTGACATGCTTCTTGACATGCGGTTAGAATTTCAAACAAGGACAAAGACAGATGAACCAGTTCCTGCATGATTTGCTGTCCAGGCTTTACGACAACGAACACAAACTAGTTCTTGCTTCACCTTCGGAAAAGATAGAAGAGGATCATTTGGTCAACTTCGGGGTGGCGTCAATCAGTGTTGTGAGAGACGAAAGAATCCCAGAGGGGGTTTTTCTTTTCGTTGATGCAGAAAACGAAATCCTAGGCGGAGGTGTTATTGCTGATGGCTGAATACGTACAGAAGGAACGCCAAGCGGCGAAGAAAGTTGAGCAAGAGGCTCCGGCCGAGATGCCCGAGGCTCAAGCTGGTGACCTGAAAGACCGTCTTGATGATTTGCTTGACGAGATTGATGAAGTTCTAGAAGAGAACGCCGAAGCATTTGTGGATTCGTATGTACAAAAAGGCGGTGAGTAACCCCATGAGGGGTCATGTTCTTTGGTGGGACCCGGATTATGGCCGTGGCGTCATAGAGGGTGAGGATAGCGTGCGCTACACCACCTACCACAGAGACCTGGTTGGCGTAATAGCTCTCTACCCCGGTCAGATAGTTGACTTTAGTCCGAAGGATACCCCGGCGGGGCTTGCCAGGCACCAGCAGTATGCCAAAAAGGTGGTTCTGGCTCCGTAGATTCATCATGCTAGGATGCATTTCATGATCACTAGAAAGCCAGCGAATATCGAAGAAACCATCGAAGCGCTTAGGGAAGTTTGGCAACGCCATCCGGGGATGAACTTGGTGCAGATCGTATTGGCGGTCGCCATGGTTGACCCAGACAATCCGAACAAGACAATCGGCTTCGACCCGAGGTATGTCCAGGATGTGGATTGGGCAAAGAACGCCGAAGTCTATCCATACTTGCAAACATCCGCAAACACGGATTCTCAAAGGGTGGCGTAGACGTTGTTCGCACTAGTTCACCATTTGACCTGGGGTTTTGCGAACTTTTCATAAAAGGCGTTCTAACCAGTTTAGCAGTTCAGACTACAGAAAGAGGTATATATGTTCGAGGAAGAAGAGGAGCAACTTCCGAGGCGTCGGCAGAAGAGGAACCGACCTCAGACGACAACCGTAAGGTTCTTTGGCGAGGTTTTCACCATCCCCGACACACAAGACCCGGATGAGGTGATTGAAAGGTTCGTCGCTTCTGGTTCTCATAAGCGTCTGGAGCGCTGTGAGCCGGATACGGCAGTTATGCTGACAAAGCGCTTCATCTCACACCAAGAGTATTTGCGGTCGAAGGGGAGATGAGCGATCTTTTTGTCGCTAGCGCCAAGCTTACGTTTGGGGTAGCGATCAGCGAAGAGGAGTTGGAGCAGGCTGGGTGCGAGTCTTTGGGAGACTTCCTAGAGATGCTCAAAGAGATGCACCCGCTTGATGCAATTAGGCTTCTGATGGATCTCGATGAGCTTTTTGGGTGGCAATTAGACATCAAGAGTTGATTCACATAGTGTATAGTCATATACATGACCAGCAGCATAACCTTCACCGTAACTGGCGAGCCTCGGCCGCAGGGGTCTAAGACTCCAGTCATGAGGGGTGGAAAAATCTTCCTGATAGAGGGAAAGGGCACTGCTCCACGACAACACAAAGTGTGGAGAGATGCTGTTGAATCTGCCGCCAGAACCTTTGTTGAAGAAACGGGGATCGAGCAGATAGATGGACCCGTTGAGGTATGCATTGTGTTCAGAATGCCCAAGCCGCCGTCTAAGCCTGGGTGGAAGTTCTGGTGCGATCGCCAGCCAGATATAGACAAGCTCTGTAGGTCTGTTCTGGACTCGATCGCTGGGAAAGATAAGCCCATCGTTCGGGAAGACTCAAGGGTTGTGCGACTCATGGCTGAAAAGCGCTACGTTGGAGACGACGAGAACATCGGGTGCACAATATCTGTCGAGACCATTGAGGAGGGCGACGTTCAACTGTCTCTGATATGAGGAATTCAATGGAATCAACCGGCGAGAAGCTACGAGAGCTTCATAGAAAATCAAAGAGAGCAAGAGAAGCGAAGTTGAAGTACGCCAAGCTTCGGGCTGAGGAAAAGGCTTTGATGAAGGAACTGCACGCCTCAGGGTATTCGTTGCAGATGATAGCCGACTCCTGTGGAGTGACCAAAGCCAGGGTTTGGCAAATCGTGAGGGAGTACAACAAGTGAGTTCACCGTCTTTTTACGACGCCAAGAAGAGACCACCAAGCAAATCCGGCATGAACACCCCAAACCCTGACGGCTCCTACGACCACCTGTCGCTAGGCCAAATTCAAATGTTGATTTATGAAGTCCAAGCGGCGCAAGAGGAATCCGTGGAGGCCCTTGCTGC
Source organism: Candidatus Omnitrophota bacterium (assembly GCA_029558215.1). GTDB lineage: Bacteria > Hinthialibacterota > Hinthialibacteria > JAKQFZ01 > JAKQFZ01 > JAKQFZ01. The sequence goes on along the minus strand of JAKQFZ010000516.1, from coordinate 1,819 downwards.
CCTCATTGACGAGTTCGTCGAAGCAGAGTCGACCTGGAAGGCTCATTCGTCAAAGGTCTCATTGGTCATCCGAGACAGGATGATTGACACGCGCGAAAAGTCGTCGGCCGATCTTCGTGAGGCCGAAATCTTCGAAACGAGAAGCGAAGAAGGCGAGCTTGGCCTAGTGCTCTACAAGAACTACAGGCTCCTAGAGGAACGCGTCAAGGTTGCTGACAAGCATTATCGCATGCTTGAGAAGCGTGGCGGGCTTCTACAAACGCTGTCGGCCAACCTCAGGGATGTGGGCTAGCTTAGACCCAGGATTGCTAGCCCTGGGGCATCCTGCCTGACGTTTCCTTCGTGGAACCTCGACTCCACCTCAACTTGCCCCTCGGGGCATTCTCCGACGAAGTCGCACCAGGCACAGAGTGGGCCGACCGATGGGGGGAACTTGTCGGTCTCCATGCTGCTGTGGATGGAGTTCCACACCCCGGATAGTTCGGTGACGATCATGTTGACCGAGCGCTTGTTCGCGTCTTCCTCTATGGCTACCTCATGGGCAGGAAACAGTAGTGAGATGCGTTTCGGGGTTAGCTTTAGTTCTTCTTGAACCATTGCAGCATATAGTCTAACTTGCTTGAGTTTTTTCGACCAGTAGCGCTTGTCGCCAGGTTTTCCGGTCTTGTAGTCAACTATTCTTATGTCGGTTCGCTCTTCATTAAGAGCGTCGATCCGATCTACAAACCCCCTAAAGGGTGTGCCCTTGATCTTTACGTTAAACTCTTGCTCAGTGGCAACCACTTCAACGCTTTGTGGATTCTCCATGCGAAACAGCCCATCGATGTTTCGCCAAACGGTGTGTTTGAACTCTTTGATCTGATCTTCGGTGAGTTCGTGAGCCACAAAGTCGGGGTCAGACTCTTGCCCTGGCCAGAAGTAGGTCGCTATTTCACGGGCTGTGTCCAGGGTGCGATCACTAGCCTCTTCCTTGTACAGGTATTCAAGAACCTTGTGGGCATAACTCCCGATCATTGTCGACATTGTTGAGCCGACGCGTTCACCTAGGATGTATTGGTACTTCCACTTCCGAGGGCACTGCTGGTAGGTTGTTGCCATAGAGAAACTCAGCCTCGTTGGCTTCCATGGCTCTGATTCTACCGATAGGTCGTCGCTTGTGGTCACCGATATGAGTATCCTGTCTCTTGCTGCCAATGGTCATGAGTGGAGGGGAGCAGGCGGTGGCACGGCCTCCATAGGTCGCGACTTGAGTCATCCAGTATGAATCCGTCTTCGCAAACCTTCCCCGTGCACTCTCCGCACGTTACTGACTCAAGCTTGTCTGAAGCCACCCCTATCCTTCCCGGGTTCTGTAGACACCACCTCAAGTACATCAATCCTATCATGATTGTTTCCTCAGATGGGTCTACAACATACTCTTGGAACTTTTCACGGGCGTGTCTAGCCTTTTGGTCGTCTGGGCCAAAAGCATCGTCAATGCGTTGAAGGATCGCCGTCGCCTCATCGAGCATCCCTTCTGACTTTCGCGAAAGAGTGCTCATCGGTCGGCAAACTCCCCAACGACAGCGTAGAAGTCTTCCCAAGAGAAGATGCGGCGGTCGCCAAGCTCAAGGTGGCGATTCCAGGGTCGGTCCATCATGTACGTTGGAACTCCCACTGCCTCAAGCCCGAAGAAGTTCTCCTCGTAATCATCCAAGTGCAGGTCTGGACGCACAAGTGCTTTTTTGTGGGTGAACATGAGTGAGTCATATTCGATGCCAACTCGGTGCAACCAGTCCGCCGTGTTGTGCGGTGTCTTTGTACCAAAGGCCCTAGATGT
>JAKQFZ010000510.1 GCA_029558215.1 Candidatus Omnitrophota bacterium | reverse complement strand
GGGATCGCCGAGCGTCTGCTCGGCAGTCCGGAGAAAGAACAAGAGCCAAGTGGACACTTGGCGTTCCCAGGAGAGCTTCTCGAAGAAGGCTGGGATGAGGGCAAGGGAGCGGGAGCATCTTGCTCCCGAAAAATCCGTGTGGGGCGAGCCGCCCCACCTCCGTTGTGGATTTGACCGACCGCCTCAAATATGAGAGACTTGGCAACATGATGAGCTCCTGGCTTCGCTACGAATACGACGGGCTGAATCTGCTCAGAATTGATGAGCGTTACGATGGAGATTCGCCGGTGGATAGCATTGATGAAAATGACCCGTGGAGTCCGATGAATGTTTTTGTGCATGCGCCCGGGCAGATCGGTCAAATCGTCGAGTGCCATTCTTATGATCAAGGCGTCCTTTCGGACAGATATTGGTATATGTACGATGCCCTGGGGAACGTTGTTGCTACAGTTGACTCTTACGGGAATACCACTCATTGGGAACAGGACGCCTTCGGGCAGGCAGTGCCCGGTTCCATGCCTTGGGAGCCGATGTCCTCTTCCGCTCCTAAAGAACACCTCACCGGCAAGATGTACGATGATGTGACCGGTCTCTACTACTTCCACGCCCGCTGGTACGACCCGGAAGTGGGGAGGTTTGTGAGTCGGGATCCGGTTACTCTCCAACCTGACTACGGTATGGGACTGAACAATCCTCTTAGTCTTGTGGACGTAAACGGCCAGTCATTCGAGAGCGTTGAGAGCATGTCCTATGTTGTAACACACGGAGACATTGGATGTCTCGCGGCAACTGCATGCATACAGGCTTGCGGCTTCGGACTGGAGGATAGAATCAGAGAGAAGTTGATCCAAAGCGTTGGAACGTCATCACGAACCAGCTGGATTCTGGAAGACTCTTCTGCAAAGAACGCTCTCTTGAGTCTTGGCAGCTTTTTCATGACCCACCACATCTCTTTTTTCCTATTCCGTGAATATGATTCATCTCCATATTGTGATCCTATTCAAGGAATCGAATGTTTCATAAGAGACAATGGTCCAGACCCTGGCATCTTTCCCCTTTTGGTTGCCCAAAAGGTGGGCATTCCGCATGGCTGGAAAGTGGGTCGGTGCCCAAAGAAGTGGAGTGCCACAATCACCGATTCTCGGGGCACGTTCACTATTAGTTTCTAGCTTAGAAAGTGGACTCGATAGGATGTTGCTGACAATGAAGCTCACTAGCGCTTTGAGTTGTTTGCTCTGCATCTGTTTGGTCGGTTGTACTTCTTATTCTCTCCGACTGAGTGAAGAGGACTGCCTTCATCTTGCGCACAAGGTCAGAACGACACGGAATCCAAAGGCATTGCGTGCGTCGGCGAGTTTGCTGCTCATGTATGATTCTGAGAAATACACGCAGTTCGTCGCAGAAGAGCTTGCTCGGAGAAAG
>JAKQFZ010000498.1 GCA_029558215.1 Candidatus Omnitrophota bacterium | reverse complement strand
ATTGCACTGCCGCCACAAGTTCCGGCGCTTGATCTACAGGCGCTCAATCCGCTTGTTCAGGTGACGGACGGTGAGATCGCCCGATTTCAGTTGATGGTTTTGCCAATCAATGGCCTGGACGAGTCGGTGACGCTGAGTCTGGTTGGCGCAAGTGAAGCGCATTGGTTCATCGGCAATGGTCAGAAACCGCCATGTTCGGTGGAACTGGCTGTCGCACCTGATTTCAGCGGCTCAGCCACAAAGACACTGACCGTTCGGGCTGAGGCATCGGTGAGTCCGGCATTTGATGAAGTGCAGGTGATCTATGAGATCGTGCGTCCGACAGTTGGACAGTCCAGTATTGTCCTGTCTTCGGCACGGAGTCAGATTCGCCTTGGAGAAGCGGTGCTGATCAAAGGTCGAATCATCCCCAAAGTTGGGGGCGCTTACGTTACGCTGCACTTTGGGAACGCCGAGGGTGGCATTGACCAGTACGTGGGTGTCACCACGCATGCCAGTGGCGTGTTTACGTATCTTTACAAACCTCCTGCTTCGGGCTGGTATGAGATCACAGCGAGTTGGTCGGGCAACGGCAGTCTGTCGGGATCCGCAAGTGAGCCGCTCATGTTGGCGGTGATGCCAAGACAGTCCAAGATGTCGCTAAAAGTGACAAGCGATGAACCGTTCCATGTCAATGATGTCATTCAACTGAGTGGCCGAATGCTTCCATCTCCACCGAACGGCGCTGCAACCGCTGAAGTGGTTCTCTGGGGTGATGGTGTTCCCCTGGGCTGGACGGTGCAGTCGCCCATCGTCAACGGTGCCTATTCCATGTCATTGACCATTCCAAGTGTGAGCCGACTGAAGATGAAAGCGGTCTGGGCAGGCTATCCGCCTCATGTTGAGGGAGCGGAAAGCCCGGTCTTGTTGATTCCGGTCATCCCTTCAGGAGGTCTTCCTGGAGCGGGCGGAACATACTTCGGATATGACCCTGGAGTGACGGTGTTCATCGCCGGAGCGCAGGATCTTTCAACGGCGCTGCCCGCACCGATGACGTCGGCAGTTCGGGATTTCCTGGTGGGTGAGTCGTATCTTGCATTCAAGGAGAGACGCTTCAGCCATGCGCGACTGGAGTACATGACCAACCGAAGTTTCCATGACATTGACGGGGATTCGGGCAATGACGTGGATCTGGTCGCCAGTTCTGCATCATCGGTTGAGACAGCGCTGGATGCTGTTGTTGCCTATGCGGGATCAACAGCACCGGTGACGCTGTTCCTCGTCGGTAAGTTGGGCAGTGGCACCAGCCTTCTGATGCCTGATAATTCGACGCTGACAGCAAGTCAGCTGGACACTTGGTTGGATGCCAAATTCGGATCGAGTCGGGATATTCGAATTCTCGTCGAGGCATCGAACTCCAGAGCGTTTTGCGAGGCATTGAAGGACAGGAATCGAGTGGTCGTCTCCAGCGCTCCGGACTCCAATGCCTCATTCCTGTGCGATGGTGCCCTGTCATTTCTCAATGGGTATGCCACGTACACCCGAAAGAACCTGCCGATGTTGCAGTGCGTCGAGATGACGAAAAACGTCCTCACCTATGGCTGCTACTACGGGCTCTCACTCCCGCAGGCGTTTGTTGGAGAGGATGTGGAGCCGGATCTGCTCTATCACGGGCTTCCGAAGGATGCAGCGGATATGCTGCCGCCTGACATTGAGGGCGTGTTTGAGCCGATGGTGGTGGGTCGCAGTGAGTGTCCGGTTGAGATTTTCGCGTTTGCCTGTGACGACTCAGCGCTGAATCAGGTTTCTGCTCTGATCATCAAGCCGGATGGCAACTCGGCAACAACGTGTCTGGACTGGGATGGTGTTTCCGGCAGTCGGAAGTACCGGACCTGGCTTGACTCGGATGTGCTCACCAAAGCGGGAACCTACGTTATTGCCGTGTATGCCACCGACGCGGTTGGAAACGTCTCTCAACCAAAGATTTCTCAGATCGGCATTTCCGAACCCAGCACGGCAGTGCGGTACTGGGAGCAGATGGAGTAACGGTGCGACCCGCTTCTGCACGGTCTGATGTCTCGATGCCAGAGACGAGTTTGTCTCTATGCGCCGCCCCAGCTCAGATTTGGGGTCAACGGCCTCCAAACGAACCAGTCTACTGCTTGAATGGGTCTATCAGCTGCAGATTCGGAATGCTCTGAAAATCAGCGATATTCCGGGTGACGAGAGGGAGATTGTGATGAAGTGCTGTTGCGGCAATGATCGCATCAGCCAAAGAGATCTTCTGTTTCTGGCGAAGGAGAATGGCGAGGCCGGCAACCGGTTCATCGAGTGGTAGACAGGACAGACTGTCGAAGAGACTCTCAAGCCAGAGGACTTCTCTGACGGAAAGTTTGTGATATCCCAAAACCTCGATCCGGCTTATCACAGAGACGCAGAAATCACCGTGCTGCAGGAAGGAATCAAGGTGCGAGTTCTCCTCTTTGGAAGCGTAGATGATGATATTGCTGTCCAGAAGCATGATTAGTCCCTTCCCGGGAGTGACCGGTCTTGGCGAGTCTCCTTTTGCCAAGCGACGGGATCTTCAATGCTGACTCCCCCCAGAGCGCGAATCTGCTTGAATATCTCCACGAGGTTCGTTCCTTTTGAGATATTCTGTCCGTGTCCAGCAATGGGAACGATTCGAGCGATTGGGCCATCGTCATTGGTGAGCAGCACTTCTTCGCCCGTGGTTACCAACTCAACAAGGGTACGAATCTGTTCGGGTGCGCTTTTGATTGAACAGAGTTTCACAGCAAGTCACCTCCTTGAAATACCCAAATGAGTATAGCACATTCCGACAAAACGTGAGAAGGTTCCGAACGGGCTAACCTATACCAAGCGAAAGTATGCATACACCACTTTTCAAATCTATTTCTCAAACGTCCCGGATCCCTTGTAGTTACGGGCTTTCCGCCAATCGGGACGCCACCAGATCTGTGAGCCTGTTGCCAGCTCGTCATCGAAATCTGTCACGGCAATGTTGATTCGGACTTGCTCCCAGGAGCCGTTCTGCTTTTCATTCAGATAGGAAATCGGAACGGCGACTTCCGCGCTGAAACCATCCGATGTGGGAGCACAGGCGTATTTCATGCCCTCGGGGATTTGGTCTTCAAAGGCGATCAGGGGAGACTGATCTGGCGCTGTTGGACTCATGGCAAAGAGAAGGAAATCAACCAACTGGTTCTCGCCGATACCTTCGGAGCGTTCGGGATCGGCTCTGGCATCAATTCGAATTTCGACGCCATCCTGTTCCCAGGGGAGTTTTCCTGGCGCCAACCCAAGTGACTCATCAAAGATATGCACGGCAACATAGAGGTGGTACAGATCACGCTCCACCGTGAACCGGAAACTGCTATCCGCAGCCCCTTTCCATTCCTGTGCTCTCAATGCGAATTCGAGCGGGTTGTCGCAGATGAAAGGAAGGCTGTTCCACTCATCTAGAATGCCGTCCACGGTGACCGGTACTTTGCGCACCGGAATCTTGTATATCGTATCAAGGAATAGAGGCAACTTTCCCTGTCCCTTCAGCTCACGCTTTCCCTCAAAATGAAATGCTCCTGTCCAACTCAGCAGAACCTTCGGAGTATTGAAGAAATCCGGCGGCTGAGATGCCTTGAAGATGATCGGGATTTCTTTGACTTCCTTTGGTGGTATCGTGACTGCAAGTTCCTTGGTTTCGGACACAATGCTTGGATGTTCCGCCAGATTCATCCGAACAGACAGGCGATGATCAAACGGATTCGAAATCGTAAGAACCGTCTTGTCCTGGGTGAAGGCTTCTCCAGGCGACCAGAGCGGTTCCAGGTGAAACAACTCATTGCGGTTCAGCGAAGGAAGCATTGTTGTTCTCTCTTCTGTGAGAGTGTTCTTGTCCCAGACGCCTTCGAGCATCAAGTTGGCGATCTTCGGTTCCTTCTCTGTCATGGTCACCCACAGAAAGTGGTCAAATTCACCGTACTCAACGCCGCGAAGTGCACTTCCACCACCGGTGACTCCCAGCGTGAGATAGTCATGACCGTTTCTCTCGCGCATGAGATAACGGTGCGTGTGGCCGGAGAAGACCGTGTGCTTTCGGTCGCCAAGGAGTGCTTCAACCTTGTCCCAGTTGTGGTTTCCTTTTCTGTCCCAAAGCGGTTTGTGGATGAACACAAAAGTCCAGCGCACATTTCGATTCTCTTTGAGCGCTTGAGCAACATACTCCACCTGCTGTTGGCTGATATGATCGGCGGGGGGATCCTCACTGTTCAGACAGAGGAACAGGACATCTTTATACAGGAAATGATAGTAGGAGCGCCCAAAGCGCTTGTGCCAGTCTTCGCTCATCATGGGATTGGTGATGTCATGGTTGCCGGGAACATAGAAGAAAGGCATTTCCAGCTTCTCAGCGATTCCGATGAACTCCTTGCGTTGGGCGGAGACTCTTGCCTCGCTCTTGGTGTATCCCGGGATCAAGTCCCCAACACAGATAACAAACTCCGGTTGCAGGATGTTGATCTTGCTCACGGCGTCCTCAAAGATCCGTGCCCTGTGTCCACCGTTTCGATCGGAAACCACAACGAACTGGAAATTATCTGGATTGTTTTTGAACTCAGCCTTAGTCCAGGGTAGAGCCTTGTCTCCTTCTGAAACCCATGGGGCGACAAAATCAGACTGATTGACCCCGGACGAGGCACACCCAAGCATCAACACAAATGCGACAATCCCAATACTCGTACGACTTCGACCCATGACACCTCCTCGTAGACTGCCTGACAGTGCGGTACCGTCTCTGATTCTGAAGTGCTGAGTTGCAGGGCGGAAATGCCCCAACCACTCGGCAACATTGACCGCCTAGAATTTGATTTTGAGCATATCAGAACAGGGCACCAGATTCTCAAAATCATGAAGCACAGCCATTGCCATATTTTTGGTCTCAATTCCTGCTTCTTCGACCGCTGCAATGGGATTCAGCCCACCGATGACCACGATTCCGACGCGGCCGTTCTGAACTGGAATATCCAGAACCGGCTGATTGGGCTTGCCAACCAACAGGACTGCCCCCAGCCCAATCTTCTGGAGTCTTCGGTCAAGTTTTGTCACCGCTGGCAGAGCGGGTGCCGGAATCTCCCGAAAACTGGCGCCGATCACGCCCTTGCCACCAGAAGAGGCTTCCCGAACGCGGGTCATGTGACCCTTGATGAAGATTTCCAGCGGATCGAGTGTTGTTCCGTCATAATGGATGATTTGGGTAAAGCGGGTCGGACGTCCTTGATCGATTTCCAGGAGCCCTCCAAAACGGGAACACGTGGCAATTCCTTCGGACAGAAAAATGCCATTGATGGTGACGCTGCAGACCGTTCCAACGGCAATATTGCCGTCAGGAACGGTAAATCCACCGATCTTCTCTCCAGGTAGGCCAAACGTTGCCAATTGTCCCATGCTCAAGCCCGCTCGAAAGACCTGCATCATCTCTCCGACAGCCCTCGCCGCTCGGTCAATGGGTATCGTGGAGATGT
>JAKQFZ010000477.1 GCA_029558215.1 Candidatus Omnitrophota bacterium | reverse complement strand
GGACACTCCGTACGTGAACATGCATTGGACGCGGGCGGAAAACACCGTTGCGCGGGTGGTCACGCGGCCCAAAGACGAATACAAGCTGCGCCTCGAAACCAAGGTCACACCGACCGGCACCCCCGGCGACGACTGCCCGGGATACGTGGTCGTTGAGGACGCAAAGACGATTGGAGGCATGTCCTACCACGGCCCCAAACGCTACTACCCCAAGGGTGGCTGGGTTCGCCTGCGCCCCGTCGCCAATCCCGGCTACCGGTTTGTCAAATGGGACGCGGGTGAAGAAGTGGAAGGCGCGGTACTGACCTTCTGGGGGCCCATACATTGGCCGGTCAAAGATCTTGAGGTGGAGGAAATCGCCGTCCGCCTGGACAAAGACACGACCATCAGAGCTGTGTTTGAACCCCATATTACACTACAGTTCGGGCTCTCGGAGGGCGGACCATACAAGGACGTCGATCCACCTGACTTGCGGTCGATTGAGTGGGATGAGGATTATGAACTCGTCTCAGACAACACTCCGGTCTGGATTGGTGCTCTAGCTAACGACATCATCTGGTTTAGAGTTCCTGAATTGGAGAACTGTGGAGATTCTGTAATCTGGGCTGGGCAAGCCAGTGGAACCGGTTGGTGCACGAGCGTGCCCTTTAACGAGACAGGGGAGTTCTCCGTGACGGCGACATTCAGGGGGATAACCAAGACTGCAAGACTGATTATCCTGAAGAAGCCTCCTTTGTCGAGAAAGAACATCGCTCTTAAGTCATTCTCGCATGGCAAATGTGCATATACAGCTTGGCAATGGAAAGGGTACGCACAAGAATGGAGCAGGCACGCACTTCTGGGTGGAGGGTATCCGCAGGGAAGATCAAATGCCTGCTGTCATGCATATTGGAATGCACTACTCTCTTACGTTTTTGGCCCAACACTTGCGTTCGATGTGACGGAAGCGCACGAACACGACGGATTGTATATTCCTGATCCAGAGCGCCCTCTACAAACGCACAATTCAGCAGTCATGGACTTGCTGAATAATTGGAGAGGAGTCTGGATTGCCGACGATTTGAAAAAGGGGGGCTCAAGAGATGCGTATGAACTGCGAAATGCAGTCATAGACGCATTGAATGAAGGTAGTCTATGGATGCTTAGCACTCCGGAGGCTTATGATGATCCGTTATCGCTTCTTCTGAAGACCGACCAAGTCACCGGGGACAACATACCTACGAGCAAGGAACCACCGTATTTCCAAGGTAAACGTGACGAGCCTGATGTCTCTGACCCTTGATATTAGAGATGGACAGACTAGTCTATAGTTTTGCGACTAGTCGCTAACAAAGAAGACGTGGATGGTAACATTGTGAACTTGATACGCATCAATGCTAATTGTCGGACACAAGTCCAGCTTTTGCTCAAAGAGGAAAAACAGACATGATGCACGGACATTCTACTGCTGCAAACATTGCTGGCATTCTTGTTGTTCTCTCTTTCACTGCTTTCAATGCATGTGGGCAGGAGGCAACTCCCCATGATCGCGTATGCGCCTCACTCAACACACTCGACGGGCTGGAACTCGGCATGAGTGTCGAGGAAGTCGTGCGTGTGCGGCCCAATGTGAAGCGATCCGGGGACATCGACAGGCCAGGTAACGACGATCCATTGGCCATTGATTACCGAAACGATACCCTTTGTGAAATTATCGGCGGGCACAAGCCCGTTGGAAACGCCGACGATACAACTCCCTTCGTGCCAATCTTTCTTCAACTCGATATACAGGACCGGAAACTCACGAGAATCCTCTGCATCTTGTTTGACGAAAGTCCAGCCTATAGGCGTCATGCGAGCAGTCTTCTTGATTGCATGGTCAAACGGTATGGCAGCGACCTCACGCTGAACGTTGAACTAGCGAAGAACGGGCCGCGTCCAACCGTTGTTTGGCCGCATAGGCCGATCTCTATCTCCGCGTCCTTCGACATGGCATCAGACGTCGCGAAGGAATCTATGGGAGGGATGGTTGTCGTTCAAATCTGGAGACCTCGGGAAGGTCCAGCGAGCCTCCTGAAATGTATAGTTGATGTTTCAGAGGACGAAAGAGCCTGCATTTACGAACGGTTCGGTCTTGCTGACTTCTATCATTTGTACGTAGTCTCAAACAAGGCGCAAGATCAGAGCACTCCCCAAGCGCCTCGATTGACCAAGCGTCCGCAGAAACACTATCTTTCCGATCTTTCCTCCTCCTGGGATAGGACTGAGCACGGTGAATTGCCGGGATTTCTCATCGGTCTTCACCTCGATATTAACCGTGACGATAACAAAGACCTCCTTGTCACAGGCGCTGTGGACCAGACCCATTTTCCTGGGCCTTGGCGACTCTACCTTGGCTCCGGCGACGTGTTCGTTGCCGATCGAGAGACGATGCCTGGTCGCGTCAGACTACCCATGGAAGAGCACCCCTTTTGGACATTGTACGAAGTCTCGCGTGCCCCTCAGACGGAGGGGCCAATTGTCGGCATTCTCGGGTTTGTCGAACCGTCTGACCAGGATGAGTTTGACGTTGTTATTACCGCAATGTTCGCCGGCGAGATCGGTGTTGAACTTGGCACTGAGACTGTGGCACAGGGAGTAACATTTGAGGATTGGGATACGTTTGAGACGTGGTTTACGGAACAGGATACGGGTTGGCGAATCGTGAGACCCGTGCAGATGACTCCCACTCCGGTTTCTGACGTGAAAGACGAATGAAGGCAAACTGACCATGCATATTGCGGGTACGATTCTGGTCGCTTGTGGGATGGCCTACCTTGGTGCCTTGTTCGGCAATTTGTGTTAACAGCATGTGAGAAGAACACAACGAAATGTCTGCTAATCACGATCCATGTTAGTGCGCTTTCCCTCCTTCTGGGCACGGGCATAGTCCACGCTTGGCGTATCCCACAAACTCCGGATTTGGGAACGAAGCGGGAGGTGTACGAG
>JAKQFZ010001251.1 GCA_029558215.1 Candidatus Omnitrophota bacterium | reverse complement strand
GACCTTGGCTTCCATATAGGAAACTTAACTGAGGGTACTTCGGAGAACTCTGATGGAAACAACTAACGGCAAGCTTCACATCGACCACTCCCGCCGGTCGTGCGCCAGCTCTTGCCTCCGCAAGTATTACTGGCGTTACGTTCGCAACCTTGTGCCCAAAATGGGCTCAAACGCCTTGCGCTATGGCAGCACCTGGCACGCTTTCCTTGACGGCTTCTACAGCACCATCAAGGACAACGGCTGGAGTGCCTCCCACTCCGCGTTCGAAGCTGCCTTCTCACAGGGAAAAGAAACCTGGCAAAAGGAATCCTCTGGTCAGGACTTCTACTCCGACGACTACCGCACCTTCGAGAACTGCACCAAAGCATTCCTCGAGTACAACAACTACTACCAGATGGACAAGGAGATGCTCCGAGTAATCGACATCGAGAAAGCCTTTTCCATCGAGTTCCCTGACTTCATCTTCGACGGTAAGCTTGACCTTCAGATTGAACTGAACGGTGTCAACTGGCTGATGGAACACAAAACCACTTCCCAGTACATCTCCACACAAGCCGAACGCATGAACCGTGCAGCCCAGACTATTGGATACTGGAACGCTTGTCGCATTCTCGGCTTTGAGATGGAAGGAATCCTCATCAACTTCCACCAACTCACCAGTCGCAAAAACAAAGCCGGTTCTTGGGGCGAGCCTACCATGGCCTTCCAGCGTACACCGCAACTTTACACAAAGCAAAACGTCGATGACTGGTACACCCACTTTGCTTGGGAAGTCCACAATCTCGAGCGTTGCTACGAAACCTCAACCTGGCCAAAGAACTACGATTCCTGCTACCAGTTCGGAAGGTGCGGCTACCTCCCGCTGTGTGACCAATACCGTCCTCTCGGAGAAGAACAGCTTTCCCACTTCATCGAGAAGAAATGGGACGTTAAGAAAACCGTTTCGGAGGTGATCTATGCCGTCGTGTAAAGACCTTTCAGCCGACACCACTTTCCTCAAGTGCATGGTCATTGGAAAGGCTGGGACTGGAAAGAGCGTATTCGCATCTTCCTTCCCCACCCCTGCGTTCCTCTTTGACTTCGACAAAGGTGCGCTGACCTACCGTGGAAAGGACGTAGACTACGAACAGTTCCCACTGACCTCCGCCGGGTGGACAGCATTTGAAAAGTGCTTCGCCCAAGTCGAAAAAGAC
>JAKQFZ010000465.1 GCA_029558215.1 Candidatus Omnitrophota bacterium | reverse complement strand
CTGCTATCGGAACCACGAATCCATTCTCCTTCCAGTCTCGGTATCCTTCCAAGAGCAAGTTGAAAATACCAGAACCCTCCCCACGAAGCTTCTCCGACAACCTTTTATCTCGCCGCTCCTCTGGAATGGTGACGGAGAATGGGATCACACGCAATCTTCTCCAAAAAGCGTAATCACCACCACGAACAGTTGGCTTGTGGTTCGTCACCAGCCATACTTTGAAGTTTTGGTACATATGAGAAGTATTCCTTGAATAGAAATCTCGCTGTTACGGGTTCCCCACCCGTGAGTTGTTTCAGCAGAGATTCAGCAAAGCGTGAACCTTCCTCTCCTTCACTTGCGACAATGAGTCGAAGCCCATAGAATCCTGCAAGGTCATTGCGGATCTGACTACTTCGCTTTGTCGTGAATGAATCAAAAGAAGCTTGCTGTCCATAGTCCCCCATCAGATGTAGAATTGTGTTGAGTAGTGTACTCTTACCATTGGCACCAGCCCCAAACGACAAATAGAATTGCTGTTCGCTGTTGTCACCGAAACATGAATAGCCGAGCACTTGCAGAACGTACCTGATCAAGGTTTCATCCCCATCGAAAATCGTCTTCAGAAAATCCATAAAGACTGGAGCCGTTGCTTGTGGATCGTAGGAGACGTTTGCAACTTTGCTCAGCAGAAACATTGGATCATGACCGATCAACTGATTGGTCTTCAGGTCGTAGACTCCGTTCCTGAGATTGATCAAGTTCAGATCCTCATCAAGCTGATCTTGCACGATGCAGACTTGGTCGATGCTTTCTGCAAGATCGAGCGTTGCCGTAAGATGCTTTTTGAACTCGCTCGATCTCGCCCACTTGGCGATTTCCTTTCGGTGGGAATCATCTTCGGCTGGCACGTCTTCCCATATCATTCGGGCAGATTCTTTCGCCATTTCCTTCACCTGATCCTTGTGGTCCTCGACCCAACGACTTCCATCGTATAGCATCCATTTCTCGGAATTGTGATTATACCTGATGGAGTCTTTGAAGCGGAATGCAAACCTCGCAGAATTTCCGACATCCGTCAGTGAGCGACGACCACGGATTTCGGTGTCCTTCCTTTCGTGTATGGTGCCTTTGAGCTTCTGGGTCTCCTTCAAAACCATTGCACCCGAATTCAACCCTGACCAAATCGTCGCTCCAGCCTCCCCGCTCGGTAGTCCGATCTCTGATGCCGCAAGCATCAGCCTCATGGCGACATCGCTTTGATCAGATTCGTCCATCGGAACATTCTTGCCGATGATGAACGCACTCCGATTCAAAGTGCTGTTCCGAGTTCCTTCCCTTGCATTCCGCACGTTTTCGATCTGTTGAGCAATGAGTCGATCCCGTTCAGTTCCATCTTCGACTTCGACCTGTCGGTTATCACTACCCCACTGATGATTAGGCACTGCGACAAAGGTATTGGTCGAAGCAGAGTTGTTCTCTGCATCCCAGATCTTCTCTCGAAGAAAGTCCTTGAAGGCTTCTGGAAGTTCCTGAAATCCTCCCTCATCGGGATGTGATTCCCAGTGGTATTTGAATTTCCAGTCGTCTGGGTGAATGCTTCCAACTCCGACGACA